>CAIKWU010000430.1 GCA_903831155.1 uncultured Planctomycetaceae bacterium
ACGCGCCCAAGGACAGTCCCGTCGGTCGTGAACGCGAGCCTGGAAGGCGAGCCCGCCCGGCATGGTGAACCTCGGCTTCACCATCGCCGGGCCAAGGCTGACGCGCCCAAGGACAGTCCCGTCGGTCGTGAACGCGAGCCTGGAAGGCGAGCCGCCCGGCATGGTGAACCCCGGCTTCGCCATCGCCGGGCCAAGGCTGACGCGCCCAAGGACAGTCCCGTCGGTCGTGATCGCGAGCCTGGAGGGCGAGCCGCCCGGCATGGTGAACCTCGGCTTCACCATCGCCGGGCCAAGGCTGACGGGGCCATGGATGGCCCGTCAGCCGTGAACTCAGTGCAGCCGCATCCCGGGGAGGGCGCCGGAGTCGGGGGAGAGCAGGTAGACGCCGGCAGCGCCCGCGCCGCTGGCCGCCACCACCATGCCCTCGCTGAGGCCGAACTTCATCTGCCGCGGGGCGAGGTTCGCCACCACGACCACGAGCCGGCCCACGAGCGCCGCCGGCTCATGAAAGCCCTTGATGCCGGCAAACACGGTTCGCGTGGCATCACCACCAAGACTGATCGTGAGCTTGAGCAGCTTCTTCGCCTCGGGCACCTCCTCCGCAGCGACGATCCGCGCCACGCGGAGGTCGACCTTGGTGAAGTCGTCGATCGTGCAGGTCGCCGCGAGGGGCTCCGCAGCGAGGGCCTCGCCCGAGTCGGCGGTGGGGGTCGCATCCATCGAAGATCCTCCTGGTGTGGTCGGTTCCGGCTCGGGCCCCTTCGAGGCTGCGAGCACCGCGTCGATCTGGCTCCGCTCGATCCGTTTCATGAGCGGCGTGAACGGGGCGACCGGCAGGCCCGCGAGCGGCGTCTGCGACTCGTCCCACGAGCGGATCGGTCCGCCCACGAGCGCCCCTGCCTGCTCGGCGAGGCCGGGGAGCACCGGTGCGAGGTAGACGGCGATCTGCCGGAAGAGGTTGAGCGCCACGCTCGCCACGTCGCGAAGTCGGCCAGCCGCCTCGGGCCCCTGCTTGGCGAGCTTCCAGGGCTGCTCGGCGTCGACGTAGGCATTCGCGCGGTCGGCCGCGAGCATGATCGCCCGCATCGCGCGGGCGAAGTCGCCGTCCTCGTAGGCGGCGGCGATCTCGGCGCCGTCGGCCGCGGCCTGGGCGAAGAGGCCGCCGTCGTCGGGATACGTTGCCGCGAGCCCCGTCGGCTCCAGCCACCGTGCGGTCCGGCTGGCGAGGTTCACCACCTTGCCGACGAGATCCGCGTTCACCTTCGCCAGGAACTCGTCGAGGTTCAGGTCGAGGTCATCGATCCCGCCGGAGAGTTTCGAGGCGTAGTAGTAGCGGAGGGCGGTCGGGTCGACATGGTCGAGCCAGGTCCGGGCGAGCACGAACGTGCCACGGCTCTTCGACATCTTCTGCCCGTTCACGGTGAGGAAGCCGTGCACGCGGACCTTCGTGGGCAGCGCGAGCCCCGCCGCCTCGAGCATCGCCGGCCAGAAGAGCGTGTGAAAGTAGACGATGTCCTTGCCGATGACGTGATGGATCTCGGCGGGCGTGCCGTCACCGCCACGACCCCACCACGACTCCAGCGTCTGGTCGTGGGCCTCACACCACTCGGCGGTGGCCGCGAGATACCCGATCGGGGCGTCGAACCAGACGTACCAGTAGTGGCCCGGGGCGTCGGGAATCTCGAAGCCGAAGTAGGGCGCGGGCCGGGAGACGTCCCAGTCGCGGAGCGGCTCCCCGAGGAAGTGGCCGGCGAGGTAGTTGGCGATCCGCGGGTCGATCGCCCCGCTCGATCGCGTCCACTCGGCGAGAAACCCGTGCAGGGCCTCGATCGTCACGAACAGGTGCTCGGCCGACCGCACCTCCGGCCGGGTGCCCGAGAGGGTGCTCACCGGATCGACGAGGTCGGCGGGCGAGTAGGTGGCGCCGCACTGCTCGCAGGTGTCGCCATACTGGTCGGCGGCGCGGCAGCGGGGGCAGGTGCCCTTCACGAAGCGGTCGGCGAGGAACGTGCCGGCGGTCGCGTCGAAGAGCTGCTGCACGTCGCGGCTGACCACGAGCCCCTTCGTCCGCAACGCCTGCCAGACCTCCCCGCAGAGCCGGCGGTTGGCGGGGTTGTCGGTCGAGCCGTAGTGGTCGAACGCCACCTGGAAGCCGGCGAAGTCGGCGAGGTGGGCCGCCCGCATCTCGGCGATCAGCTCCCGCTCGCTGCGGCCCTCCGCCCGGGCCCGGATCATGATCGCGGTGCCGTGGGTATCGTCGGCGCAGACGTAGACGCACTCGTGGCCGCGGAGCCGCTGGAACCTCACGAAGACATCGGTCTGGATGTACTCGACGAGGTGCCCGAGGTGGATGTGGCCATTGGCGTAGGGCAGCGCCGAGGTGACGAGGATGCGGCGCCGGGGGGGAGAGGGCATGCGGGGGCTGCACGGGCCAAACGGGAAGGATGCGAGCGGATTGTAGGAACCCCCGGGGGATCGAGGGAATGCCGGCCGACTGGGCAAGGAGTCGGAGGCGAAAGTGGGCTTGTCGCCCCCAAGCGCCGCGGGCAGTATCCCGCCCCCTCGCCGCGACCGGGCGGCGGAGGGCGACGGCAACGCCGCACCAGACCGTGGAGTGAACGATGATGCGACCGCGTTCGACGGCAGCCTGGATCGCCGCCTGCTGCTGCACCGCCCTCGCGATGCCCGCGGCGGCCAATCCAGCCGGGGTGAACCCCGCAGCAGCCGCCCGCTCCGGCGAGGTTCTGCTGCTCGACTTCTCGGCCTCGTGGTGCGGCCCGTGCCGCCAGATGGCGCCGCTGGTGGCGGAAATCGCCGCCGCTGGCTGGGTGGTGCGGCACGTCGACGTCGACAGCGAAGCCGACCTCGTCCGCCGCTTCAGCGTCACCGGAGTGCCCTGCTACGTGCTGCTCGTCAAGGGACACGAAGTCGGCCGCATCAACGGTGCGACGACCCGCGACGAGCTCGAGAAGCTCATGGCGAAGACGGCCGTCCCGCTCGGTGCGAACGCCGCCGTGGTGGAGGCCGAGCGGACGCCCGAGCCGATCCCGGGCGTGCCCCTGCCCGTCGCCCCGGCGGCGAGCCACCTCGCCACGGAACCATCGACACCCGCCCAGGCGAGGCCGGCGGCCCCCGCACCGGTCGCCCTCGCCTCCACCGTGACCCCGGCCACGCCTCCATCCGCGCCGGCGGCCGTGCCGGCCGACGAGCCCGACGCGCCGGACCGCGCCGCGCTCGAGCAGCGGCTGCTCGCCGCCACCGCACGGCTCCACGTCGAGGACGCGTCGGGCGTGTCGTCGTGGGCGACAGGCACGGTGATCGACTCCCGCCAGGGCGAGGCGCTCATCCTCACCTGCGGACACGTGTTCCGCGACTCCCAGGGCCGGGGGAAGATCGAGGTCGACCTCTTCGGGCCGCAGGGCCCACGCGGTGCCGCCGGCCAGGTGATCTCGTGGGACCTGAAGCGAGACCTGGCGCTCGTCAGCATCTTCACCGACGTGACCGTCGAACCGGTGCGGGTCGGGGGCACCGACCGCCGCACGCCTGTCGGTGCGCCGGTGGTGACGGTCGGCTGCGACGGCGGCCGCGACCCGACGATCCATCACAGCCGGATCACGGCGGTCGACAAGTACCTCGGACCCTCGAACCTCCAGGTCGCCGGACAGCCGGTGCAGGGCCGCAGTGGCGGCGGGCTGTTCTCCGTCGACGGCACGCTGATCGGCGTGTGCAATGCCGCCGATCCGGCCGACAACGAGGGGCTCTTCGCCGCCCTTCCCTCGATCCACGACCAGCTCGAGGAGGCGGGGCTCTCGTTCGTCTTCCGCAGCGTCTATCCGAGCGGGGGCCTCGACGCCGTCGCCGCCGCCGGGCCCCACCTGCCGAGCATGCCGGCGGAGATGCCGGAGGTCTCCTTCGACCGTCGGGACCGCGCCGACGCGTTGCCGACCGCATCGACCGGGCCGGTTGACACCGCGGCGGCTGCTCCGGCGGCCGCTGCCATTCCGCGGCAGCTCCCCGCCGCCGCCCCGAGGGCCCTGCCGGTCGCCGCAGACCACCCGCTCTCGACCGGCGAAGCCGCGCTCATCGACCACGTCCGGCAGCACGGCGGCAAGGCCGAAGTGATCTGCATCGTCAGGCCACACGGTGCCCCCGACGCGTCGAGCGAGGTGTTCGTGCTCAAGGGCGCACGTGCCAACTTCGTCGATCACCTCTCGAAGGCCCATGGCGACCATCCGCCGGCGGCTCCCGCCGCGGACCGCTCGGACGTCGCCGCACTGCCCCCCGCCAATCCCGTGCGGTAGGAGGCGTCAGTCGCCCACCTCGACGACGACGGGCACCGCGTTGACGGCGTCCGCGGGCGCGGGGCCGCCGCGGGCGGTGGCCCGCACCGTCACGGTGCCGCGGCCGAGCAGTTCGGCCGGCACCTCGATCGCCGACTCGCTTCCGGTGGTCCGCCCGAGCACGCGGCCCGTGGCGAACACCACGCAGCCGTCGACGCCCCGGCCTGCGAGCGTGATCCGCACGCTCTCGCTCCGCCGGACGCGCCGGGGCTCGACGTCGAGGGTCAGGGTCCGGTCACCGTTGCGGAACGTGACGGGCACGACGCAGCGTCCCTGCGTCTCGATCGACGAAGACTCGATGGCGACGACGCGGAGCTCGTGGTGACCGTCGGCGAGCCTGGCGGTGTCGAACGTCAGCTGCTCCCCCGCGCCGCACTGCATCACCCGCACGCCGTCGATGAACAACTCGTAGCGGTCGACCGTGCCCCCGGCGGGCACGGTGGCCCGTGGCTCGATCGCCACGGTGCCCGAGAGCACCGTGTCGGGCTGGAGCACCGTGGCGCTGGCGGCGTCGACGATCTCGACCTCCGGGATCGAAGCCCAGGGCTGGCAGAGCGGATCACCCACCACGAGCAGCTGGTAGGGAGCGTGGACCGACTGGTAGAAGGCCTCGGCAAGGCTGGCACCGCGGGCGTAGTGCACCTGGATCGACGCGTGCGGGAACTTGGCGGGGATCGAGTAGGGCTCGATCACGGTGCCGCTCGAACCGGCGGCACCCTGGCGGAGAAACTCGGAGAGCGGCGTCTGCTCGGCCGACGCGGTGAAGATCCCGCCGAAGCTGGTGAGGTTCTCGCAGATGGCCCCGGGCACGATCGTGCTGCCGCTCGATCGCCAGTTGAACTCCGGCGTGCCCGTCATCAGCCCCGCCACGTCCTTGCGGCCGGATGGAAGGATCCCCGAGACGATCTCCGCCTTCACGCCGAGCCGCTCCAGCGCCTTGACGGTCGCCGGGAAGACGGCGTTTCGGGTCATCGCACGGACATCGGAGTTGGTCATGAAGTAGATGGTGCCCGTCGGCTTCGTCCCGTCGGCCTTCGCCGCGGAGGCGAGGTAGGAGGAGATCTCGCGGACGGTGTTGCCGCGGCCGGCGGTGACGCCGAGCATCGCCGAGAGCACGTACCGCGTGCCTCCGGCCTCCAGCAACTCCCCGCGCTGACCCCAGCCGTACCATGCCCGGAATCCCTGCGTCGTCTCCGGCACGCCCTCGCGACCGAGCGGCCGGAAGTAGTCGTTGCTCTCCGGGTCGAGCCACGCCGGCCCGCTCCCCACCACCGTGTTGAAGAGCATGGTCATGCCGGTGAGCGATGCCGACGGGTACGGGTCCTTCGAGACGAGTTCCGGCGGCAGCTCGTTCTTGTAGTCGATCCTCCAAGGGAAGTCGCTCGACCACACGATGCAGTCGATCTGTGACGTGAGCCTCCGCGAGTCGATCGCCCGCACCACCGGCAGGAGGAGCTCGTTGCGGAAACGGTCGATGGTCGTGTTCTCCGCGCTGTCCTGCCACCGCAGCATGAGGATGTTGATCGGCGGGATGCCGCGGGCGGCGACGAAGGCGTTGGCCACGGCGAGGCTGTCGGCGCTCGCGGGGTTGGCCACCACGAACACGTTCTCCGGACCGCCACCGCCACGGGCGGCGGCGGGAAGGGTGACGGCGGCGAGCGCCAGCCACGGCAGGGCCCGGAGCCTCGGTCGGCGAACCGGCGTGGTGGTCATGGCATGCGGTCTCCTCACGAGGCGGAGTGTATGGCCTGGCACCGCACCTCTCCACGCGCTCATGGAAACGGCCTGTCTCGGCGGTGGCGACGGGGGATAGACTGGCCTCGTGATGCGTCACCACTCTCCAGCCCGTCCCCGCGGCCGCCGCCCCGCCCTCGCCGCGGCCCTGGGCCTCGTCGCCGTCGCGGCTGCGGCCCTGGAGGGAGCCGATCCTCCCGCGGAGTTCTCCGGCGAGCGGGCCATGCGGCACCTCGAGGCGATCTGCGACCTCGGCCCCCGGCCGAGCGGGTCGGCCGCCATGGACCGGCAGCGGGCGATGCTCGCGCGGCACTTCCGCGGCGCCGGCGCGACCGTGACCGGCCAGGCCTTCCAGATCCGCGACCGGCGATCGGGCGACCCGGTGCACGTCGAGAACCTCCTGGTCACCTGGCACCCCGACCGCCGCGACCGCATCCTCATCGCCGCGCACTTCGACACGCGGCCGTATCCCGACCGCGACCCGGCCGACCCGCAGGGCGTGTTCGTCGGTGCCAACGACGGCGCCAGCGGTGTGGCCCTCCTGATGGAGCTCGCGGCGGCGATGCCCGCGCTGCCCGGTCCCGTGGGGGTCGACTTCGTCCTCTTCGACGCCGAGGAGTATGTCTTCGGCCCGCGGGACCCCTACTGCCTCGGCAGCAACTACTTCGCCCGTCAGTACGTCGGCGAGCGGCGGGCGGGCCGGCTCGCCCACGCCTACCGCTGCGGCGTGGTCGTCGACATGATCGCCGATCGCGACCTCGAGATTTTCCAGGAGCAGCACAGCGTCGACTGGCCCGACACGCGGCCCGTGGTCGATGCGATCTGGGCTACGGCGGGCCGGCTCGGCGTCCGCCAGTTCGTCGCCCGGCCGAAATACGCCGTCGAGGACGACCATGTGCCCCTGCGGATGATCGCGGGCATCCCGACGTGCGACATCATCGACTTCGACTACCCTCAGTGGCACACCACCGCCGACACCGCGGAGCACTGCTCCGCCGACTCGCTCTCCGCGGTGGGCCGCGTGCTCCTGGCATGGCTCCGCGAGCAGCGGTGACCGCCATGACCACACCCGCCCGTCCGACGCGGGACCGGCTGATCGTCCCCGAGCTCGGACTCGGACCGGCCCCGCTGGTGCTTTCGCTCTGGCTGGTCCCGGAGGGCAGCCGGGTGTCCGCGGGAGACCGCGTGGTGGAGCTTCTCGCCAACGGCGTGACGATCGACCTCGAGGCGCCCGTGAGCGGCAGGCTCGTGGCCCGGCTCATCGACGAGGACGAGCCGCTGGCGACCGGCACCATCCTCGCCGAGTTCGAGGTGGCCGGATGACGTGGCTCGAGGACACGGACCGGTGGACGTGGGCCGCGGCGCTCGCCGGTGCCTGCACCATGTTCGCCGTGCAGCCTCCGCTGGATCTCTGGTGGGCCGCCTGGCTCGCACCTGCTCCGTGGCTCGCGCTTGCGGCGGTGCCACGGCTGCCGGGAAGACGTCCGTGGCTGGCGATCTGGACGGGCGGCCTTCTCCACTGGCTGTTCACGATCCACTGGCTCCGGCTTCCGCATCCCGCCACCGGGATCGGCTGGGTGGCGCTCTCCGCCTATCTCGCTCTCTTCGTGCCGCTGTTCGTCTGGATCACGAGGCGGCTGGTCCACTCGCGGGGTTGGCCGCTCACGGTCGCCGCGGTGGCGGCGTGGATGACGTGCGAACAGCTTCGGGGTTCCGTGCTCGGCGGATTCACCTTCGCGATGCTCGGGCACACCCAGTGGCGGTGGACGACGCTCCTCCAGGCCGCGGATGCCGTGGGGGCGGTCGGGGTCGGCGGGATCGTGATGGCCGTCGCGGCGGCTGGCGTGGTCGTGGCCCGGGAAGGCGGCCGGCACACGGCGGTCGTCCAGGCCGCTGCGGCAACGGCAGCGTTGGCGGCGGCGATCGGCTACGGCACGTGGCGGCTCGGCTCGGCACCACCATCGGCAGGTCCGGCGCTCGACGTGCTCCTCGTGCAGGGCTCGATCGACACCGAACTCAAGCATGATCCCGACGCCGCCGGCGACGTGGCCGGCCACTACGACGAGCTGACCATGCGGGGACTCGCCCTGGAGGGTGGTCGCCTTCCCGACCTCGTGGTCTGGCCAGAGACCATGTGGCGGTGGGCGGTCCTCGAGATCGACCCGGAACAGACGATCGCCGAGCAGGTGGTCGAGGAGTTGCTCGGCCCAGCGTCGCCCGAAGGCGGCGATGCCGCCGATCGGCAGGCCCGCTGCCGCGCGATCCTGACCGCGGAACGGCTCGACCCCCTCGCCGCACACGCGCGACGGTACGGCACCCGCTGGCTGGTCGGCGTCGATCGGCAGGTGGTGGGGCCCCGCGCCGCCGGCGGCGTGGAGCACCACAACTGCGGACTGTTCCTCGATTCGACCGGAGACGTGCTCGCCTGCTACTCCAAGATGCATCCGGTCATGTTCGGTGAATACATCCCGCTGGCCGACAGGCTGCCGTTCCTCTACCGGCTCACGCCCCTGCCCGCCGGCCTGACCGCCGGCCGCGAGCCCGTCGCAGTGCGGATCGCCGGATTCGAGGTGATGCCCACGATCTGCTACGAGACGGCCCTCCCCGGCGGCCTGCGGTCGATGGTCCGGCGGCTGGCTGCGACGGGGCGGCGGCCAGACGTCATCGTGAACCTCACCAACGACGGCTGGTTCTGGGGTTCGAGCGAGCTCGACATGCACCTCACGGCCGCGATCTTCCGGGCGGTGGAGCTCCGCACCCCGATCGCGATCGCCGCCAACACGGGCTTCTCGGCGGGCATCGACGGCAGCGGTCGGCTGCTCGCCAAGGGGCCGCGACGGGACGCTGCTCCGCTCCGGGTGGGCCTGCACCGCGACGGCCGAACGAGCCCGTGGCTCACCTGGGGAGCCCTGCCGATCTGGGCGGCCGTGACGGTCACGGCGACGATGGCGATTCTTCCGGCACCGTCCCGGCGGAAACACCGCCGCCCGGGGGCCGAAGGGTCCGCCGCGGCGGACATCCCTTGAGCCGGACGGGCCCGGCTGCCGATCTGACCCCGAGAGGGTGCGGGTGCCGCCAGCGCTTGCCCGGGGCAGCGGTCGCGGTGGACAATGAGGTCGAGGGCATGCGGCATACGCCCGCTGTCCCACGCGAAGGGATCGCATGAACGTCATCGGGAAGATCTTCGTGTTCGCGGTCTTCGTCATGAGCCTGATGCTCATGACGTTCGCCGGCGCGATCTACATGTCGCACGTCAACTGGAAGGACGAGGTCTACCGGGATCCGAAGAACTGCCTGCCCGGCCAGCAGGCCGGCTACATCCACCTCATCGAGCAGGCGAAGAAGGAGCGGGCGGAGCAGGAGGCGAAGATCAACGAGCTGCAGCAGAAGGTCGCCGAATCAGAGCAGTCCCGGGACCAGGTGATCGCCAAACTGCAGACCGCGCTCGTCGAAAAGAATGCCCGGCTGAACGAGCTCCGCGGCGAGAAGGACCGCCTGCAGGCGGAGACGGCCGAGGCGGTCGCGGAGATGAAGCGACTCCGCGAGGACCTGAAGAAGGCGGACGACGACGTCGCCGCCCTCGCCGCCCAGGTCCGCCAGCAGCAGACGAAGGTCGATTCCCAGGTCGAGCAGTCGGCGAAGCTCTCGGCCGATCTCGCGCAGACGCAGGCGCAGCTCGTGATGGCTGAGGAGCGAAAGGCCCAGCTCGAGCGGCAGATGGTCAACGTCCGGCGGCTGCTCGAACAGAACGGCCTGACGGTCGACAGCCTGCCCCGCGACCAGGTGCCGAAGCTCGAAGGCAACGTGCTCGCGGTGGCCGCCGGCTCGATCCAGGTGTCGATCGGCAGCGACGATGGCCTGCAGGTGGGCCACGCGCTCGAGGTCTTCCGCAATGGCGAGTACATCGGCCGCGCGGTGGTCCGATCCGTGACGCCCGATCAGGCCGTCGCGGAGATCATGAAGGAATACGCCCGCGGCATCGTCCAGCGTGGCGACAAGGTGACGACCCGCCTCAAGGCATGAGCGGGTGGGCGCGGAGGGAGCGGCAGCGATGGCAGACGACGATCGCGTGAACCAGCGGCGGATGCCGATGAACGTGGACACCGCCATGCTGGTGCTGTCGTTCGTGGCACTCTCGATCGGCTGCCTGATCCTGGCGCTCGATCTCTACCTGCGGCGGATGCCACTCTCCCCGGTGCCGCCGCAGTAGGCGGCCCCGCCGCATCGCGATGCTGTTCTCGTTCCTTCGTTCGCGTCGCCGCCGGGCGATCGCCGACCGCCCCTTCCCGCCCGCCTGGCACGACATCCTCCGCCGCTGCGTGCGGCAGACGCAGTGGCTCGACGCCGCCGAGGCCGAGAGCCTGCGTCGCTGGATCGCCGTGTTCCTCGCCGAGAAGCGGTTCGAGGGCTGCGGGGGCTTCGAGATCACCGACGAGGTGCGGCTCGCGATCGCGGGCCAGGCGGCGATCACGACCCTCGGGCTCGGCGGCGAGTGGTACGACTCGCTGAAGTCGGTGCTGGTCTACCCGGGCGACTACCTGGTGCCGCGGACGACGCCGCTCGACGGCGGCGGCGAACTCGAGTGGCGCGAGGCGCGGGTCGGCGAGACGTGGTCGGGGGGGAGCATGGCGCTGTCGTGGCCCGGGGTGATGGACGGCGGCCGTCTCCGCGACGGCCCGCGGAGCGTGGTGATCCACGAGTGCGCGCACCTCTTCGACTCGCTCGACGGCGAGATCGACGGCGTGCCGCCGCTGCCCGGGGTCGATGCCGCCGCGTGGATCGACAGGTTCGCGGCGGCGCGAGAGCGGTTCGAGGCGGCGCTCGACGAGGGCCGCTCGACGGCGTTCGACGAGTACGCCGCCGAGAGCGAGGTCGAGTTCTTCGCGGTCGCCAGCGAGTGCTTCTTTCAGGATCCTCATCGGCTCGCCCGCCACGACGGCGAACTGCACGAACTGCTGGCCGCCGCCTGGCGGCAGGATCCGAAACGGCGGGTGCCGCCGCACCCTGCCAGGCGGTGATCGCCCCCGCGACCGACGCGACCGCTCGTCGCGCTACGTCCGGGACGCATCCTCCGCCGGGTCCGCGGGCGGTTCGTCGGCGGCGCCGGCCGCTGCGCCTGCCTCACCCGTGGCGGCGGGGGGCGTCGGGACGCCACCCGGGGCGGGAGCCGGCAGGGCCGATGCCGTTCGCCGCGGCACGAGCGACACGAGCAGGCCGTCCGGCGACGCGAGCACCAGCCGATCGCCACGCGGGTTGATCACCGGAAGCGTGAAGCCGCCCAGCGGCATGCACTCACGGGGTTCGCCCGTCGCGAGGTCGACGCTCGCCAGGCGGTTGACCCGGTCGGCGAACCAGACCCGCTCGCCGACCACCGCCACCAACCGGCCACCGATGCCGCAGGGAGTCCGCCAGAGGAGTTCGCCACCCGCGGCGGTCGATCCGGCCGACGGCTCTTCCGCAGCCGCTTCGGCAGCATCGTCCGCACGCGCTCGATCGCGACCTCGCGCAAGGACGTCGTCCGGCCGCGCCGAGTAGGCCACGATGCCCTCGTCGCCGAGCGACACGATCACGCGGTCCCCGGCCACGAAGGGCCCCGACTCGGGAATCCCTGGAAGAAAGACGGGCTGCAGCCAGGCCGGCTCGAAATCACCTTGTGTGCTCGGCGACGGCCTGACCGCCATGAGTCGGCCCGCTGTCGTCGCCACATACACCACGTCTCCACGGACCGCCGGCGGACCAGCCGGAACGGCCGCCTGCTCGCCGGGCACCCTGGTGTCGAACGACCAGTTCTCCCAGCCGCCCCGGTCCGTGGGCACCTCGGCGATCAGTCGGCCCTCGTCGTTCACCCAGACGGCGCCGACGAGTTCGGGCTTCCGCGGTGCGTAGGGCACGGGCGGCTGCTCGATCGGCGTGTCGGTGTCGAGTTCCTGCCCCTCGGCGTCGACCGCCGGCACGAGCCCGCGGAGATCGACGGGCAGCCGCATCAGCCCGTCGTCCGACATCGGACAGTAGACGTTGTCGCCCGCCTGCACCGCGGCCTCCGAGGAGGCGTGGCCGAGCTGGCAGATCCAGCGGCGCACTCCGCTGGTGGCATCGAAGGCGTGGACGTCGAGATCGCGGGCGACGGTCACCAGCGTCGACCCGACGCCGGCAGGCTGACCGAGCCCGCCCGGACGCCCGACGCGGTTCGACCAGAGCAGGCTGCCGGACCGGGGCTGCCCGGGAGACCGCGTGGCCTGGATCGCATGCACGCCGCCGTCGGACGTGCACGCGACGACCACCTGCTCGCCGACGGTGACGTTTTCGAGCTGCCAGCCCGCGGAGTCGAACGGCAGCTGCACGACCCATTCACGCGCCATGCCGGCGCGGACGGCGACGAGGTCGTCACCCGCGGTGCCGCAGAGCAGCGACCCGCCCGCGAAGGACGGCACGGGCGCGAGGCCGAGGAGGGTCGTCGCGAGGAGGTGAAATCGACGGCCGGCGGTCGGGCGACGCATGAGGGACTCCGGGAGCGGGCCACGCCGCGGCAAGAACGCGGCAAAATCAAGGATAGTTCGCGATCCGGCGCGGGCAAAAATGCTACGATCTGGGCTTTCCGCTCGGTTCCCCCCTCGATCCCGGACGATGGCAAGCCCCCCGAACCCGGCCCCGAGAGATGCCGCGGCGATCGTCCTGGGCTACGCGAACTTCTCGTCGGGCTCCTTCGACGCCGCCGTCTGGCGGGCTCTCAGCCAGCTCTACGCCGAACGCGAGCCGGCCGACGGCCTCGGCGCGGTGGCCGAACTGCCCGACACCCCGAACCGCGTCGCGACGATCCTCCGTGAGCGACTCGGCGAACTGGAGGCGGGCGAGCCGGCGTTCATCGACTCCCGGCAGGCCCGCTGGGCCGTCGCCACCACGTTCGACCATCTCCTGCCCGCCTACCGGCTCTACCATGCCGATCTCCTCGAGCATCAGCCCCGCGGGGCGATCGAGCGGCCCTTCTTCGTGATGGCCGCGCTGCGGGCGTTGCTCGCGGAGGCGGCCGTCGACGACGACCCGGACACGGCGGTCCGCCGAACCATCGATCGGCTCGACGACTACGTCGGCTGGCGGCCTCTCGCCGTCCTCGAGAACGGCCGGCTCTCCTCCCCCTACGCCCACGAGCGGGTCAGGCCGATCCCGCTCTACGTCGCCGGTGCGGGCGCCGCGCATGGCCGCTACCGTGATCTCGTCGCCGGCGCCATCTCGATCCTGAACGAGGTGCCTGTCGAACTGCTCCGCCAGGCCGACTTCGACCTCGCAGCGCTCGAGGAGCTGGCGATCGATCCGCGGGCGTTCGACTTCCTCCATCCCGCCGCCAGCCGGCCCAACTACCTGTTCGGGCTCTGGGACCCGGCCCGGATCGACGAGCAGGGCTTCTACCGCCGCATGGTCGTGCAGCAGGCGACGCTCGACGGCATCCTGTCGTGGCCCGACGTCGATCGCTCGGACGAGCGGACGATCGCCGAGGAGGCGGAGCGGCGCTGGGAGTCGTCGGCCGTGCTCGCCGGCGTGATGCTGATGGCGAGCGGCCTGTCGGGGCACGGCCCGGGCGCGCCGCAGGCGGCCCTGCCGCTGGCGGATCTGCTGCCGAGGATCGCGGCCTACCGCGACGAGTTCTACCGGCGGCTGCTCGCGACGCTGCCGGAAGCGCATCGCGGGAGGCTGGAGGACGAGTCGCGGCGGATGCGACAGCCGTTCGGAGGCGTGCGGCGGCACATCAACGCCGTGCTCGCGGGCCGGCGGGCCCGGCAGGTCGAAAACGTCGCCCTCGCCGCGGCCCTCGCCCGGCTCGGGCGGGCCGCCGCCGCCGAGCAGCTCGTGTCGCTGGTGCCGGCCACGTCGGCCAGGATGCTCGCGCGGATCACGGGGCACGTGGTCGCCGCCCACCGCGAGCTCTGGCGGCAGGGTGACTGCAACGCCGTGATCGACGAACTCGTCCGGGCGGAGGAGCTCCTCCTGCGGGCCGTGGACTGCGGCGCCGTCGTCGATCCGTGGAACATCCTCGGTCTCTCCGGCCAGTTCCCGCTTCACGAGGCCAGCGGGGAGAGCCTGCCCGATCCACGTGTCGGCGACCTCGTGACGGCGACGGAATCGATCATGGACGGCTACGCCGCCGCCTGGCGGCAGGCCGGCCTGACGGCGGCAGGCCCCGCCTCCGCCCGGGCCGAGGCGGCCCTCACGCGGATCGCGGCGTGGTGGGATCGCTACGCGACGACCACGGTGTCGGGCGTGCCGCACCTGTCGGGCCTCGAGTGCCTCGACTCCGCCCGCGAGGTGATCGGGGCGCTCGAGCGGAGGCGTGAGCATGGCGACGGTCCGCCGCCCCCCGCGTTCTGGCGGCGGGAGGTGCCGGCCTTCACGTCACCCCGCAGCCACGCGCAGGCCGCGGCCACGCTTCTCGACGAGGGCGACCTCGACGGTGGGGCGGGATTGCTCGTGCACTGGGCGTCGCTCCTCGAGGGCGATGCCATCGGCCGCACCGGTCCCTCGTGGCTGGCGTCGGCCAGCCGCTGGATTGCCCAGGCCTGCCAGGACCCGTCACCGGCCGGGCGGCTCCGCGTCCGGAGGTTCCTGGAGCTCGTCGAGGCCAACGTCGGCAGCGTCATCGACGTGGTCGCCGCGGCCGCGGTGGCCCCGGGTCAGGGCGTCGGCAGGAGGGAGCCGGGGGACGACGACGACGAGTCCGCCGGCGAGGAGGAGCGGGTCGCGGCGGCCTACGAGTCGATGGTCTGGCGCGACTCCGCCGACGACGGCGTCGACGGCGGCATGATCGACGTCGATGCCCCGGGTGGCGGCACGACCGGCGGCCTGTCGGCGATCGAGGATGCCGCCGAGTTTCTCCGCGGTGTGCTCCGGCTGTTCCGCTCCGCGGTCACGGCCTGGTGCGCGAGCGACGCGGCGACGGGACTCCCGGCCGATCCCGAGGAGCTCGACGTGGTGGCGGGCTGGCGGGAGTCGTTCCGCCGGATGCGGCGAACCATGATTCGGGCCGCGACCGTGGTCGGCCTCCGCGACCATGAGCCGCCGCCGGGAATGTCGCCCGCGGAGTTCGACCGCCTTCGCTGGCATCGCGACGCAGCCGCGGAGCGGCTCGTCGAGGCGGCCGTGCAGGCTGGCGAGACGCTCTGGATGCTGTCGGCCCGACGCGCCTTCGCAGCGGGAGCCGGCGGCCGCGCGGCCGGATCGATCGGCGGCCTGTTCGCGGCGGTCATTCGGGGCGATGCCGCCGCCGCCGCCGACAACTGCCAGAGGGTCTGCGAACGGCTCGTCGGCAAGCCGGTCCTCTACGTGCCGCTGTCGCGGGGCGGGCGGCCCGATCGCGTCGTGCGGGCCCGCGGCCGCGAGCGGCTCCTGGAGCGGATGGCGGCCTGCCTGCCCCGCGTCGGACTGGTTCGCGAGGCCATCAGCGTCGTCCAGCTCGCCAAGTCGCTCGAGAGCCGCCGGCCACCGGGGGCCGCGAGTGTCAGCGAGTTCGACCGGGTGTTCGAGGCCGCGACCACGGCGCTGGTGGAGCGGATCGTCGAGAGCGCCGGCGAGGAGACTCCCGACGAGGCGACCCGCACCGACCGCATTCTCGACGGCCTGGCGCTCCTCGTGCCGCGGCTCCTCGAGACGTGGATGACGCATGCCCGCCAGCTGCGGCTCTCCGTCCTCGAGCGGCTGCGGGACGACCGCTCGTTCGCGGCCACCCGCGAGTTCGTCGAGCGGTACGGCGCGGGGCTGTTCACCCAGCATCTCCTCTCCCCGTCGTCGCTCCGCGGGATCCTCCGCGGCGGCGTCGGGAACTGGATCGACCAGCTCCTCGATCGTGCCGACGCCGCCACCGAGGACGGGCTCTCCACCGGCCGCCTGCCGGAGCGGCTGATCGAGGACCTCAGGTCGGGCACGCTGCCGGTGAAGCAGGCCGTCTCCCGGCTGCGGCTGGTGCTGGAGAGCGTGGCCGAGAACCATGCCGAGTACCGCGACTGGAACTCGACCACCACGCAGTCGGACCGCGGTGAGTGCCTTCACATCCTGCTCGACTACCTGCGGGTGAAGGCGGAGCACGACCGCATCGCCTGGACGCTCCGACCGGTCACGATGGCCCACCACGTGCTGGCCCGCCGCGGAGCCACGGCCGCCGCCGAGGCCTGGCGGGAACGGCTTCGCGAGGAGACGAAGGACACGGCCGGCGGACTGGTCAGGCGGCTCGACCAGCTCGAGGGCCACTGGAGCGTGAGGCTGGCGAGCATCGGTGACCGTGTCCGCCGCCCCTTCACGGCGATGCTCGAACAGGACGAGCTCGAGGCCCTGGTGAGGCCGGCGGTGGAGGAACTCGTCGACGGCGAGCCGGCGGGTGCCGGCGCGGCGCTCGAGCAGCGGGCCACCGCGATGCTCGGGGTCGCCAGCGGATCAGGCGTGGAGGTGCCCGAGTGGCTCGAGCGGTTCGGCCAGGCCGTCGATCAGGCCATCGAGGAGGCCGACGCGGCACCCCGACACAACCGCGGCGCGGCCCGAGTGCCGACCATGCTCGCCACCGCCGTCCCCTGGCTGCCGATGCCATGGACGCAACTCACCGCTGCCCTCGGAGGCTGAGGGTTCGCGGCCCCGCGCATGCCGGCGGGGCCGGTGTAGGATTGCCGCTTTCGAGGACCATCCCATGACGCTCAAGCCCCTCCGCGCCTCCGAGCACCTCCACGACGTCAAGTACGAGATCCGCGGGGCGCTCGCCCGCCGCGCCGAGCAGCTCGAGCGCGAGGGTCACGAGATCGTGAAGCTCAACATCGGCAACCCCGGGGCCTTCGGCTTCCGGATGCCGGGGTCGATGCGGGTGGCGGTCGTCGAGAACCTCCATCAGGCCGATCCCTACTCGCACCAGAAGGGGATCTTCCCGGCCCGCGAGGCCGTGGTG
>CAIKWU010000431.1 GCA_903831155.1 uncultured Planctomycetaceae bacterium
AAACTCCGCGGTCGCGAACACGTGGCTGAAGTTCAACAACACCCCGCCGTACATCCTCAACGAGAAGGACTACAAGTAATACCGGGGGCGGAACCTGGCTACTCGCCGAAATGCGTCGGCGGACTAAAACGGTGGTGGATCCACAGACCCACCGAGCCCCCTCCATGTCGACGATCCCCGTTGTTCTGCCAGCATCTCCCGCCGTTCTTCCCGTCGCGGGCCATCCCGGTCGACCTCTCGCGATCGACCTCGGCGACGCCCGTGAGCGGCTCGTTCGCCACCGCATCTACGGCCTCGTGAACTCCGCTGCCCGGCTGCGGCGGTTCATGGAGAGCCATGTGTTCGCCGTCTGGGACTTCCAGAGCCTGCTCAAGGCCATGCAGCAGCGGCTCACCTGCACGACGGTTCCCTGGGTGCCCACCGCCGACCCCGAGGCCCGCCGCCTCGTCAACGAGATCGTGCTCGACGAGGAATCCGACGAACTTCCAGAGGGGGGCTCGGCGTCGCACTTCGAGCTCTACCTCGACGGCATGCGAAAGGCCGGAGCCGACACCACGCCAATCGAGCGGCTGCTCGGGCTCCTCGTGGACGGCGCCCCGCTGCCGCAGTCGCTCGTCGCCTGCGGCGCCCCGCCGGCTGCGGCGGCGTTCGTCCGCCGGTCGTTCGCCGTGATCGAGTCGGGATCGACCCACGGCATCGTCGCGGCCTTCACCTACGGCCGCGAGGATGTGATCCCCGACATGTTCCGCAGCCTCGTCTCGTCGCTCGCCGCCCGCGACCCGGGCTGGGAGCGATTTCACTGGTACCTGGAGCGGCACATCGAGGCCGACGACGAGAAGCACGGGCCGGTCTGCCGCCGGATCGTGAGCCGCCTCTGCGGCGACGACGCGGCGAAGTGGGCTGAGGCGTCGGCCGCGGCCAGGGGCGGCATCGAGGCCCGGATCGAGTTCTGGGACGCGATCGCCGCCGACCTCGAGACCATGCCATCGGCCTGACGGTCGATTGACACGCGAAGTGTGTGCCCGAACACTCTCGGGAAGTCGCGGCAGACAGCGCCACGGCTCCGCCCAACGTGGAGGGCTCTTCCATGGTTTCCGTTCCTGAAATCAGGAATCGGCTGCTGATCCCCGCGGCCTGACTCGCCGCCCCGGCCGCGCTGCAACGGTCAGTCGTCGAACGGCCGGCGGGGCTTGTTGTCTCGCGCCGCCGTCGCCGGGGCCCTCGGCTTCGTCACAGCCGCTGGTCCGCCGGCGTCACCCTCCTCGGCCATCTCCTGCCGCTCGCGCCACGGCTTGCCCACCTCGTAGCTCGCGAGTTCAGCCCTCAGTTGCTCCTCCACCTCGCCGCCAGCCGCGGCGTCGGCCTCGACCGCCCTGCGGCTGAAGGTTTTCGCCATCTCGAAGTCGCCCTTCTCCGCGTGCCCCGCTGCCAGCGTGCTGATGATGTGGGCCGCCTTCCATTCGGTCTTCTCGCAGGCCTTCTCGGCAAGCTCGATCGCCCGGGTGGCGTTGCGAACGCCGTCGTCCGGCGACGTGGCCAGGAGCCAGGCCAGGTTGTTGAGGATGCCGGTGTCGTCGGGCTCGAGGGCCAGGGCCTTCTCGAGGTCGGCCAGGGCGGCGGCATGATCGCCGATCGAGATCGCCGCATCGCTGCGGCCCCGGCGGGCCGCGAACTCGTCGGCGTCGATCTCGATCGCCTTGGTGAAGCGACGGATCGCCTCCCGGGGCTGCTTGTTGGCGAGATAGAGCATGCCGAGCTGGCTGAGCACCACGGCGTCGTCCGGAGCCTTGGCCACCAGCTTCCGGAAGTTGCGGATCGCCTCCGGGTAGTCCCGCTGCTCGGCGGCGATCAGCCCGCGGAGCTCGAGCGCCGCCGGCTGCTCCGGATTCTGTTCCAGCACGGTCTCCACGTCGGCGATCGCCTCGGCGGTGCGGTCGGCCTGCTGGAGGATCCGAGCCCGCAGCAGGCGGGCCTCCGCCTCGCGGGGCGCGAGCTCGATGACCGCGCCGATGTCGGCGAGCGCCTTGTCGCGATCGCCGCGGACCGCATGGACCCGCGCCCGCTGGAGAAGCAGGCCGGGCGCCCGGGGATCGATGTCGATGGCCTTGTCGAAGGCGTCGAGCGCCTCGTCGGGCTTGCCATCCATCATGCAGGCCAGCCCGTATGTGCCGAGGATCGAGGGCTCGTCGGGATCCTGCTCGAGCGCCTGCTGCAGGTCGGCGCGGGCTCCGGCGAAGTCGTCGTGCACCAGCCGGTGAACGCCACGTGCCTTCAGCACGTCGGTGTTGCGGGGTGAGAGCTCCACCGCGGCGTCGAGAAGCTCACCCTGCTTCTCGGGGTCGGTGTCGATCGCGGCCAGCACGAGATTGGCCTGGGCTCGCGGGAGCGGGTCGTCGCCGAGGAGTTCGAGCGCCCGGCGGGCCGCCTCGCCCGCCCGCTTCTGATTGCCATCGGGAAGCGCCTCGAGCCTCGCCACCAGCAGGTGCGCGAGTCCCACGCCGGGGTCGCGGGCGAGCACCTCCTGGAGGTCGCGGAGGGCCAGGCTGCGGATCCGCTTCCAGTTGCGATCCGGGTCGTCGGTCTCCAGGATCGCGCCGGAGAGCATCGTGGCGCGATCGAGCAGCGTGCCGGTGTAGAGGTCGTCGGCGAACTTCCTCGACCCCTCGTCGAGCCCTTGGTCGATGGCTCGCTTGCAGAGATCGATCACGCGGCCGAAGTCCTCGAGATCATCGATCTCGAACTTCGCGTTGATCGCCTCGTCGAGCAGCTCCTGCCCGGCCGAGGGCTTGTCCTGCCCGGCCACGGCCGGCTCCTCGGCCTGGGCCGGCTGGAACCTGCACCACGGCGACACACACCCGACGACGAGCACGAACCCGGCAGCGAACCGGCGAACCACCGACATGAGGGTGCCTCCTGAAGGCGGCGGAAGGGCGACCCCGTGGTCCAGCGCCGACCCTGCCGCCGGTGAATAGTATGCGGCAGGAGGCCGGCGAAACGCCATATCGCCCGATGGCGGCCCTACAGCGGCGCCGGCAGGTCGCGGCGGCTGAAGATCAGGGCGCCGACGACGTAGGCGAGGATCCCGAGCCCCAGGAGGACGGAGTCGTAGCCGGCCAGGAGCGTCCAGGCTTCGGCGTTGCCTCCCACCAGCCGTTGCGGCTCGTAGGCGTTGAGCACCGACAGGTAGCCCACCCAGCCGAGCATGCTGCTCAGCCGGCCGACGAGCTTCGCGAGGATCGCGGCCACGTAGAAGCCGCACATGATCCCGACCGTCCGCCAGCGATGGCTGTCGGCGGCCGAAACACAGGCCGACAGCCCCGCCATGCACACCATCAGCCCGAACACGTTGAGCACCGCCGGCACGAACAGCGACGGCTCCACCCGGCCTGCCCAAGGCCCGAACGAGACCACCGTCCACACCGACGCGAGCAGCACGCCGCAGAGGATGGCCGCCGCGGCGGTGGTCGCCAGAGCCTGCGTGAGAAACACCGCCGACCGGCGGACGGGAGCGGCGAGCAGCATCTCCATGGTGCCGCGTTCCAGCGGGCCCGACACCGCGTCGCTCCCCCGCGTGATGCCCCACACCGTGGCCGCGAGCACCACCACCGGATCGACGAACGCCAGCGCCACGCGGCCGGCGTAGGTCGCCACCTCCGAGAAGGGCACTCCCGAGAGCTTCTGCCAGTTCTTGGGGATCACCTCCAGCAGCACGTTCTGGAAGGCGGGCATCTCGATCTGTGCCGAGAGCCAGATGTAGAGCCAGGGAAACGCCCCCCAGAGCGCGACGAGCGACACGAGCAGCACCCGCTGGTCACCCCAGGCCTTCCGCCACACCGCGGTGTTCCAGAGCAGGCCGCCGAGCGGACCACGCGACTGCATCGGCCGGGAACGATCCATCGGACTCCTCACGCGGACCTGTGGAAGCGGTCGTAGACGGCCTGCAGGCCGACGGGCTCGACGCGGATCTCGGCGAGCGGCAACGTGGCCAGCCAGCCGAGCAGCGGGGCGAGCGGCTCGTCCGTCTCGAGCACCACGCCGCGGCCGCCCGCGACGGTGGCCGTGACCCTCCCGGCGAACTCCGCGGGCACGCCCGCAAATGGGGCGTGCAGCTGGGCATGGATCCGATGCCCGCGACGCAGTGCCTCGATCGACTGCTCGTGGACCACGCGGCCCGACCGGAGGATCACCACGCGGTCGCACGTTTCCTCGACCTCCGAGAGCACGTGCGACGAGAAGATCACCGTGCGGCCGGCGGCCCGGGCCTCGCGAACGAGGTCGAGCACGACCGACCGCGCCGTCGGATCGAGGTTGGCGGTCGGCTCGTCGAGGATCACCAGCGGCACGTCGGTGGCGAGCACCACCGCCAGAGCGAGCTTCTGCCGCATGCCGGTGCTCATCCGGGCCACCTGCCGCGAGCAGTCGAGCCCGAGCCGATCGGCCACGCCGGCCGCGGTGGCGCGGCGGCACTCCGGCCTCAGCCGCGCGAAGAAATCGAGCAGGCCGTGGCCGTTCATCCGCCGGAAGAGCCTGGCCTCGCCGGGCAGGTAGGCGGTGCGGGAGCGGATCTCGAGCGACTGCGTGCCGCAGTCGAAGCCGGCCACGCTGCCGGTGCCCGAGGTGGCCGAGAGGTAGCCGAGTAGCGTCCGCAGGAGCGTGGTCTTGCCGGCGCCGTTGGGCCCGAGGAGGCCGAAGATCTCCCCCTCGCCCACCTCGAGCGAGCAGCCGTCGAGGGCCGCGAAACTGCCGTACCGCTTCGAGAGGCCGACGGTGCGGACGATCATCGGCGGCTCGATCGGAAGGCGGGAAACGGTCGCGAGGGACGGCGGACCGCTCAGGCCCGCCACTGACGCCAGAAATAATAGCCGGCCAGCGCGAAGCCGATGATGGCGACGATCCGCCGCAGCGTGTCCGCAGGCAGTTTCGCCGCCAGCCGCGAGGCCCCGAGGCTGCCCGCCATGCCGCAGGCGGCCATCACCGCGACGTGCGGCCAGGAGACCTCGTGGCTGCCGAGCACCGATCCCGCCGCGAACACCGCCGTGGCGATCCCGTTGACGACCGTGGCAAGCGAGTTCTTCACCGCGTTGAGCCGGTGGATGTCGCCGAGGCCGAGCAGCCCGAGCATGGCGATCATCAGGATCCCGATGCCGGCACCGAAGTAGCCGCCATAGAGGCCCACCAGGAACTGGAGCCCGCACGCCGCCGCGATCCGTGCCGCTGATGCCTCACCGCCGCCGCGTGCCCACGACGCCACCCGCGGCTGCACGGCGAAGAGCACGGCCGCGAGCAGGATGAGCCAGGGCACGAGGCGGTCGAACCACACCGACGGCAGGGCGAGCACGAGCAGCGTGCCCGCGGCGCCGCCCACGAAGCTCGGCACGACGAGCCACTTCGCCCACGACGGCAGGTCGCCGCGGCTGCCCCGCGAGGCCCACGTGGCCACCACGCTCGCCGGCCAGAGGCCGATCGTGCTCGTCGCGTTGGCGGCGACGAGCCGCCCCGGGCCCGCGGGCAGGATCGCCCCGAGCACCGGGAAGGTGAGGATCGTGCCCCCGCCGGCGATCGCGTTGACCGCGCCGGCCAGCAGGGAGGCGGCGGCGAGCAGGAGCCAGCCGGCCACGCTCGAACCTGTCGCGTCGCTCATGGCCCCCCCGGCGGCGCTGCGTCGGCCGGAGCGGCCGCGGGCGGCGGCGTGGAAGCGCCGCAGTCCACGAGCATGTACCCGGACCAGAAGATCGGATGGAGCGGCGCGTCGAGCGGGGCCTCGTCAGCCGCGCGGATCCGCGGCTCGCGGGTCGCGTCGGGCGGCTCGGCGATCACCACGTCCACGGCACGCTGCCAGGCATCGGCGGCGGGCCGAACGGGATCGGCAAGCGTGCCGCGGAGAAACTCGGTCATCAGGTCGGTGCACGCCTTGCCTCCCATCCGCCAGCGGGAGAGCACGACCGTTTCCGCACCGGCCGCGACGAGGTCGGTCGTGGCGAAGAAGAGTTCCTCGCCCGGCCGCGGCGGCGGCTTCGCGAGCCCGTCCGCCATCGCCGTCTCCAGGCCCGGCAGCAGCACCCGCCGCGGTCGCTTCGCCGGGGGCGCCAGCCAGTCGCCGAACGTGAGCGGTTTGGCACCCCGGCTGGAGGCGGCGGGGAGCAGGTGCCAGCCGGCCACCGGCCCCTCGCCGGCCACCGCATCGAGCACGAGCAGGGTGTCGCACGCCGCTGCCGCGAGAGCCTGCGGCGGCGCCGTCGGGCCGCCCAGCAGGGCCACCGGCGCCGCGGGCAGCGCCGCGCGGACATGCTCGATCGCCGCGGCGGGATCGGGCTTTCCGCCGCGGGTGATCCGCCCCACGTGCACGCCGACGGGGCCCGGGCCACGGTCCTCCCTCCGCATCACGGCAACGCTACGGGTCGGGGCATACCGCACGCGGCAGCGGTCGCGAAGCAGCGACCGATCGCCGGCGGCGGGATCGGCCGCGGAGCCGATCGGCAGGAGTTCGAAGGGGACGTACCACAGCCAGCCGTCCGGCACGATGATCAGTTCGTCGATCCCCTCGGCGAGCGTCACCTTCGAGTTCTCGAAGAGCATCCGCTCAATCCGCTCGGCCGCCCCCCGCCAGTCTCCCTCGCCGAGCCGCGACGCCACGACGGGTGCCGCCGGATCGAAGAGGCAGAGCCCCTTGGCGAGCGCGGCGATCTCGGCCGGCAGGCCGGCGGCCTGCCGCACCTGCCACGTGGCGAACCGCTCCCGCGACTCGAGCAACCCCACGAGACCCGCGGCGGTCCAGCGGAACGAGAGCATGAGCTGCCGCGGTCCGAGCCGGCCGCGAATCTCCGCCGAGGTCGCAAGCGGCGGAAACGCGAGCGGCACCGCCTCCCGCGCGGCCGCGATCTCCGCCACGAGCAGGCTCCGTCGCACCGCGAGCTGGGCGTAGGGCTCGACATCGACCGCCGGCGGATCGGCCACCGCGATCGCCGCGGCGACCTCGCCCCTGATGCCGGCCATCTTTTCGACCACGTCGGCCAGTTCGGCCCGCCCGCCGAGCAGCGCCGCGCGGCGTGCAGCCACCTGCGGGTCGAGTGCCCGCGGGTCGGCGGCGAGCAGCCGCTCGACGGCGAGCCGCCGCCCGCCGAGCGGCTGGGAGGCGAGCCAGTGATGCCGCAGGCCGGCCTCGGCCACGTCGATGCCCGACTCGGGGTCGCGCCGCGAGGCGACCGTCAGCCACGCCGCAAACGCTGCTCCGCGTTCCGCCGAGCCGACGGCCAGCGCGTCGAGCGGGTCGATGGCGAAGTCTCGCCCACCCGGATCGGCGAGCAGGCCGGCGAAGAGCGACTCCGCGATGCGGTCGGGCACCGCGTTGCTGCCGGCACGGACGAGTTCGGCGAGCACGGCCGTCTGGAAGAGCCGCGGGCTTCGCTGCCTCGCGATCGCGAGCGCTTCGCCCAGCGCGGCGTCGCCGGCCGACTCGTCGCCCGCGGCGTAGCCGAGCAGCGACCGTGCATAGGCAGCGCGGGCCCCCAGTGCGCCTCTGCCCGCGGTCGAGCGCAGCAGCTGCGGATCGATGGCGCGCAGGGCGGCGGTGGCCCCGCGGGAGTCGCCCGAGGCGGCGAGCCGCTCGGCCTCGATCGACAGCAGCCGGGCCCGCAGCGCCTGCGGTCCACGCCGCGTCTGTTCGCACGCCCGCGCGATGGTCGGCGGCACGCCCCGCACGCCTGCCAGGGCATGGGCCGTGGCGGCGAGGGCGAAGGCCTCCTCCAGGGCCCGGGCGTCGCCAGAGTCGGCGGCGGCATAGGTCGCTTCTTCGAGGAGTTCGGCAGCCCGCTGGGGCTGGTCGGCGTCGAGGGCCATCCGGCCAAGCACGATCAGGCCCCAGGAGGTGAGCGCATGGTCGAACTGGTTGCCGGCGACGAGACCACGGGTGAGGAGCGGTGCGGCGGCGTCGGGCTTGCCCTGCGACCAGCAGGCCACGCCGAGAGCGACGTCGATCCAGGCCTGCGACCAGTGGTTGGGCGGCGCCGGTCGCCGGGCGAGCGCCGCCTCCACCGCGTCGAGCGCGGCAGTCTCACGGGCGAGCGGGCCGAGCAGGACGCCGTGCCGGTAGATCGCGATCACGAGCAGCCTCGCGATCTCCTGGGGCCGCACCGGCCGGTCGTGGTCGGCCATCATCACCCCGCCCCGCTTGAGCACCTCCTGAGGATCGCCGGAGGTCTGCCGGATCGCGACCGTATCGGGGATCGCCGCGGGAACCGTGTTGCGGCGGCTGCGTCCCCACGTTCCCGACCGGCCGCCGGCCTGTGGCCGAAGCGGCTGCGGCGGAAACTGCAGCGCGAGCATCCAGTCGCCGCGGGCGGCCTCCACGAGCATGGCCTCCTCGTACCTCGCGATGGCGCCGGGATAATCGCCCGTCTCGAAGAGGCACTCGCCGACGAGGGCCGCGGAGGCGATCGAGTCGATCCAGCGATCGGCGCCGATCCGCACGCTGCCGCGATACTCGCGGCCCGCAATCTCGAGCGCGGCGTCGTAGTCGCCGGCGGCGAGCGCCTCGAGCGCGAGATCGTGGTTGGGGGAGGGCACCGTGGGAGCCCGCGCCGGCACCCCGGTGTCCGGCGGGATCACGACCTGTGCCGCGGCGATCGCGGCGACGAAAAGCCAGGCGGCTCCCGCCCGGACGATGCTCACCATGCGTCTGGTTGTACACCGACCCGGCCCCTCACCGCTGCCTCGGCGGGCCGATGCGGGAGGCTGGGGAAGCCGGGAGGAGAGCGGCGACATCTGGGCAAGCCGGGGGCCGGTCGTGCGGGTCGGCCAAAGTTTGCGGGTCGTGCGGGCCGATACCTCTGACGAGATGGGTCGCAGCACCTTCGCCACGGACGGATCACTCGCCATGAACACGCCGCTCGCCCGAACCACCGCCTGCGTCGGAGCCACCCACGGGATGATGCTGGGGTTGGCCGCCCTTGCCGGACTCGCCTCGACCGGCTGCCAGGTGGACGTGGGCGGACAGACGCTCCCCAGCGCCTACTACCTCCAGGACGATATCCAGTACTTCCCCGCCGGCCCCGAGTTCAAGCTCTCCAAGGAAGCGGCCGCCCAGAAGGCCTACAAGAAGGAGATCGGGGCGGAGGGATGCGGGGGCAACTGCGGCGGAACCTGCGGCAGTTGCGGGCACTGATCGCCGCCTCTTGCAGGTATCCGAGGGT
This sequence comes from uncultured Planctomycetaceae bacterium, assembly GCA_903831155.1. Classification (GTDB taxonomy): domain Bacteria; phylum Planctomycetota; class Planctomycetia; order Pirellulales; family UBA1268; genus QWPN01. Next base: position 9,189 of record CAIKWU010000431.1, read on the forward strand.
CGGATAAACTGCTGCTCGTGGGTTTGACGCCCACTTGAGCTCTAAAAACCGCGTAATCGCGGGTTTTGAGCCCAAAACGAGAGGTGGGCCACCACGGACGGCCCGCCTGGTTCCCGCGGAGGCGGGCAGTTGGGCAGCGTGACCGACCATGGCCGCCACGGCCGACCTGCTGATCGGCGAGTACCTGCGAACGCTCGACGAGCGGCACCGGCTCGCCGTGCCCCCGGAGCTCGCCGATCCGCTGCTGGCGGCCGGCCCGAAGCTCATCCTCGCGAAGGAGCGGGCGGGCTGCCTTTCGCTCTGGCCGGCCGCTCTCTGGAGCCCCCGTCTCGACGCCGCAGTCGACGTGGTCCGCAGCAAGCTCCAGGCAGGCCTGCTCACCCAGCGGGTCGGCCAGGTTCAGGAACTCGGTCGCCTGCTCTCCACCCGTCAGCAGACGGTGACCCTCGCGGGCCGCTCGCGGCTGGTGGTGCCCGAGGGATTCCGCGACTTCCTCGGCGTGGAGCCGGGGGGCAGCCTGATGGTGGTGGGCGCTGCGGTCTGCGTGGAGCTCTGGCAACCCGCCGCCTGGAACGCCTACGTCACCAGCGAGATGCCGGGGTTCCGGCAGCGGATCGACGATCTGACCGCCTGACCAATCAGACGACGACTTTCGGCCATGCCCGGATGGAGGAGTAGGTTTTTCCCTGTCGGTTTCATCCGCTCAGGAAACTCAACCACGGAACGGGGCCCCACAGCACGGATGCTGCCGAGGGACCTCCTCCGGGCATGGCCCTTTCGACCCTGCGCGGCCACGGCAAGGCATGGAGCGGGAGTCTCCTCGCGGGAGTATTTCGCTTCACGCGGTAGCAGGGTTCCAGCTCCGGCGGGCGAAATCCTCCAAGCTCGTCGATCTCCCGCCCCATGCCTTGCCTGTGGTTGGTCTCATGCAGCGGGGGTGGTGCGAACGTCGGCGTGAAAGCCCGACTCATGCCAGGGGGTTGGTGCGGGGCTTGATCGGGAGGTCGATTCGCTGGCCGGTGAGGGCCGAGGCGTAGACAGCGGCGATCATGTCGACCGTCGTGGCTCCGGCATACATGCCCGTCTCGGGCTCCCGGTCCTCGATGATGGCATCGAGCAGATCGACCGCGGCGCGACGGCCCCAACTGGCCCGCTCGGCGGCACGGTCGACCTCGGCCTCGGGGAGCGTTGAGCCGAGTCCGTCGGGGCCGATCGCCTGCCAGGGGTAGTCCTTGTCCATCCGCCACAGCGGCGCCGCCCGGAAGTAGGCGTGCGGCACGAAGTCGGGGCGGATGTGGATCGCGCCCGACGTGCCGGCGATCGTGAGGCCGAAGTTGGGCTGCTTGAGACCCGCGTCGCGGACGCTCGCGAGATAGCCCACCGGACCGTCGGCCATGCCGAACATCGCCGCGATCGAATCGCCCGCGATCAGGCCCAGCCCTTCCGGCGCCTCGACCGCATCCCCCTTCGTGATCGGCCGGCCGCCGAGCGTGACCGCGGCCTCGCACCACTGCGGCGCGCCGGCGAGATCGGCCATCATGTCGAGCAGGTGGCTGCCGAGCACCCAGAGATCCTCGCCGCCGCCACGCTTGTCTTCCTTGCCGCGGCCGCGAAGCTCGAGCACCTTGCCGATCCGGCCGTCCTCGATCAGATCCCTCGCCGCCGCGTAGGCGGGCGAGTGGCGGTTGACGAAGGCGAGCGACAGCTTGGTATTGGCCTTCGTGCAGGCGGCGATCACGGCGTCGGCCTCGGCGGGCGTGCGGACGAAGGGCTTCTCCATGAAGATCCCCTTCGCGCCGGCCTCTGCCGCGGCGATCGCCATCTCGGCGTGGCAGTCGACATGCCGCATGCAGATGGCGACCACGTCGGGCTTCACCTCGGCGAGCATCTTCCGCCAGTCGCGGTGCGCGGCGCCCGGCCTCGTGGCGTCGAGCTTCAGCCTCGCGACCGCCTTCCCGAGCCCCTCCTCGTTCTCGTCGGCCACCGCCACGACCTCGGCTGCCTCCAGATCGCGCCAGAGTTCGTCGATCGCATGGCCCCAGTCACCGCGGCCCGTCCGCCCGATCACCGCCACCCGCAGAGGTTCCATCGGATCACCTGTTCCGGAACGAGGAAGGAAACACCATCCCGGGAATCCTACCTGCCCCGCCCTCCTCCACCGCGGGTTATGATCCCGACGATCGCCCGCCGCCCTTCCGAGGCCGTGCCGCCGCCCCATGGCCCACTCCCACCCGCACTCCCACGACGCTGGCTGTGGCCACTCCCACGGCCTCGCTCCGGAGCGGCTCGATCGGGCGATGGCGGCGGGCGTGGCCCTCAACTCGCTGTTCGTGGCGGCCGAGGCGGCGGCGGGCCTCACGGCCGGGTCGCTCTCGCTGCTCGCCGACGCGGGCCACAACGCGGGCGACGTGCTCGGACTCCTGCTCGCGTGGGGCGCCTCGTGGCTCGCCCGTCGGCCGCCGTCGCGACGCTACACCTGGGGCCTCCGCCGCTCCACGATCTACGCGGCGCTCGCCAACGCCGTGTTGCTGCTCGCGGCCTGCGGAGGGATCGCCTGGGAGGCGGTGCACCGCCTGCGGTCGCCGGAGCCGGTCGCCGGGCCGATCGTGATCGCGGTGGCGGCGATCGGCGTGGTGATCAACACGCTCACGGCCCTCCTCTTCCTGCGGGGCCACGGCGACGCCAACGTCCGCGGGGCCTTCCTCCACATGGCGGCCGACGCGGCCGTGTCGCTCGGCGTGGTGCTCGCGGGCGTGGCGATCGCCCTCACGGGAGCGGCCTGGATCGATCCGGTGATGAGCCTCGTGATCGCGGCCGTGATCGTGGCTGGAACCTGGGGCCTGTTTCGCGAGAGCCTCGATCTCGCCCTCGATGCGGTGCCCAGGGGCGTAGAACCCGAGGCGATCGAGGCAGCCCTCGCGGCCCTGCCGGGCGTGGGCGAGGTCCACGACCTTCACGTCTGGGGAGCGAGCACGTCGGAGATCTCGCTCACGGTCCACCTCGTCGCATCCGACGGCTCCGATCGCGACGCGCTGCTCGCCGCGGCGGGGGCCCTGCTCCGCGAACGCTTCCGCGTCGCCCACTCCACGATCCAGATCGAGAGCACCGCCGCGGGCACCACCTGCCTCCAGCGGCCCGCCGCGACGCTCTGACGCCCGCAGCGCCACGGCGATCAAGCTGCATCGCGAAGGCGTCAGCCGCGAACCGCGGCACGGACGATCCCGGCGAGCATCCGGCGGAACACAACCTCGTGCAGCGGCCAGATCGAGTACCAGTAGGCGAGGCCGCCGAGGCCGTGCGGGTCGAAGACCGCCGTCTGGTGGATCGTGACGTCGCCGTCGCGGGGCACGACCTCGAACTCGAGCCAGCCGCGACCGGGCATCTTCATCTCCGCCGCCAGCCGCAGCCGACGTGGCCGATCACAGGCCTCCACCCGCCAGCAGTCGAG
>CAIKWU010000432.1 GCA_903831155.1 uncultured Planctomycetaceae bacterium
CGTTGGTTCCCACGATCGGTGCGGTGATGGTGCCGCCGGTGGCTCGACTGCTTCCGCCGGCTGCGGCCGTGAGGTTGGTGGCGAGCCCCGTCGTCACGCTGAAGCCACCCGCCGTCACGGTCGATGCGTTGTTGAACGTCAACTGACGCACGGTGACGTTGGTGCCAAGGGTGGCGTTCGAGGTCGCGCCGCCGAAGAGCACGGTGTCGGCCGCGTTCGTCGTGTTGTTCCATACGGTCGTGAACGGCCCGCTTGATGCCGAGCCGAAACGCGCGTCGGTGGTGTTCCAGGTGCCGGCCCCGCCCTGGGTGGACGCGTTGCCCGACCAATACAGGGTGGCGGCGTCCGCGGGGGCGGGCGCGGCGGCCAGCAACGCGAAGCCGGTGACGACAACGCCGAGTCGCCCGGCGGCGTGGCGAACGGACGCGTGGGAGCGAGCCTGGATCATCAACGCATACCCCCTGAGACGAGACACGTGGCACCACGCGGGCGGCGAGTGGCGGGGAGCGACACAGCGTTCCAACTGTGGCCATCGCCCCCTTGCAGGCCATTGCCGATGCAAGTTGCATGCCGCCCCCTGGCCACCGTGGCGGCATGAAGACGTAGGCCCTACAAAAAAGCGGGGTTTTCGATGGCGGGCGACCGAACGAGGGTTTTGAGCCTCCCCGCAATGGGTGATTTTGGCACACCCTTCCGGGTGATCGTGCGGGGCGATTCGCTCCATGGCTCCGCCGTCGGCGTGAGGCAAATCGCCCCACCAGCAGGCCCGAGGCTGGGGCGTTCCGCACCACCGAACGCCCCGATCGTGCGAGCCGGCAGTCACCCGACCGGGTGGCCGACGGCGGCAGGCTACGGCCTGTCCGTCGGCGGACCAGCCGTGCGGGCGGCACCCGACATGTAGCGGGCCACGGCCTCGGCTCGTGAGCGGACGTGCATCTTTTCGTAGATGTGCTTGAGGTGGCTTCGAACCGTCTCGATGCTCACGCTCAAGTGGTGGGCGATCTCCTTGTTGGCATAGCCCTTCGTCAGCAGCACGAGTGTCTCCTCCTCGCGGGGCGTGAGGCCCAGCGACGGGTCGGTCGACCGCTTGCGGCGAAACGACTCGATCACGTGGCGGGCGATCTCGCCCGTCATGGGGGCGCCGCCCGCCAGCACGTCGAGGAGGGCGGCGCGGAGGTCGTCGGGGCTCGTCCGCTTGAGCAGGTAGCCGTCGGCCCCCGACTCGAGCGCCAGGAAGAGAATCTCGTCTTCATCGCAGGCCGTGAGCATCACCACCAGCAGGCCCGGGTGGGTCGCCTTCAGGCGGGCGGTGCATTCCACGCCCGACATGCGGGGCAGGAACACGTCCATCAGCACCACGTCGGGCCTCGCGATGGGGATCATTCGCAGCGCCTCTTCACCCGAGGCGCAGGCGCACACGCAGGCGAACTCCGGTAGCGAGGAGACGAGCCGCTGCCAGCTTTCCCGCGTGGCCGGCTGATCCTCCACGAGGGCGACGCGATACGGAGCCTTCGTGACGTTGGGGACTGTGCTGCCGGCGAGACGAGTCGTCATGCCTGGGCCTCCGGGGATGCGGCGTGGGGCGAAGTCGGGCGGATGCCGTTGCTCAAGAGATCAGCGCCGGCGTCGGGCGGGTCGGCGCGGCGGGCGAAACGGACCAGTGGCAGTTCCAGCTCGACCCGGCATCCGGATCCCTGGGCCGTGACGACGCGGCACGCGCCACCGATGTCCCGCATCCGCTCGGCGAGGTTGGTCAGGCCGTTCCCCGTGCCCCGCGACTTCTCCAGGTCAAAGCCGCGGCCGTCGTCTTCCACGGCGACCACGAGCATGGGCGGCCGCCGCTCGATGCGAAGGCAGAGCTGGTGGGCCCCGGAGTATTTCACGGCGTTGTTGACGGCCTCCTTGACCGCGAGCAGGAGGTTGCGGCGGACCGGCAGGTCGCACGTCAAGTTGGGGAGATCCTCAGCCACGTCGAGCCGGCAGCGGATCGCCGTGGGCTCCAGGAAACGCCGGATGTACTTGCTCGTGTAGGCGACGAAGTCGCGGAGCGTGTCGCGTCGCGAGTTGACCGCCCAGACGAGCTCGTCCATCGCCCCGGCCAGGGTGCGGGCCCGATCACAGAGCGACTCCAGGCGGGCTCGCGCGACCGAGCCGGCCGGCAGTTCGGTGCGGGCCACTTCCCCTTCAAGGACGAGCTGGGTCAGTCCGGCTCCCAGTTCGTCGTGGATGTCGCGGGCGATTCTGGCTCGCTCGCGGTCGAGCATCTCGCGGGCGCGAGACTCGGCCACGAGTCGCGTCGCGAGCACGAGGCTGGCCAGTGCCGCGAGTCCGCCGATCGCCGCGATCAGCGACTGAAACCAGCCCCGCTTCCAGAAGGCGGGCACTTCGGGCGGGTGCACGAGCACGTTGTTGAGCCTGAGGGGCGGATCGATCCAGGGAGTCGCGCCGAAGGGAGCCACCTCCGCCGCCTGCTGCCACCCCACCGGAGCCTCGAGCCGCCGCTCCCAGCCGCGTTCGTCGTCCGGCACCACCCGCCACGCCGCATCGGACAGGATCACGAGCGGCTCGCCGTCGGCCAGTTCGACGCGCAGGCCCGCGACGACGCCCGCCTGATGCGACTCGTTGAAGGCACGAATCGCGAGCACGTGACGGCCAGGAGCCAGCACCTCGCCGATGTCGTACTCCGTCATGTAGTAGTAGTCGCTGCCCATCCCGAGTTCCCGGCCGTCGAGGAACACCACGAAGCCGTTGTCGGCGAGCACCCGGAGGCTTGCCTTCGTCACCGTGGCCCCCCGGGGGACGTCGAACGATCGCCACAATCGGCACGTCTGCTTGTCGGCCGTCGTGGACGACCAGATGTAGCCGCCCACGCCCCAGGTTTCGGGGCTCCACGCC
>CAIKWU010000433.1 GCA_903831155.1 uncultured Planctomycetaceae bacterium
CGCTCGAGGATCTGGAGCAGTACACGGGCGAGAAGGAGATCCGTGCCGCTGGAAAACTCCGCGTCGAGGGCAAGGAGTACGTGATGCGAGACGGCGACATCTGCCACTTCCTCGTCAACAAGTAAAACATCAAGAGAATCTGCTCGGGTCGATGCACGCCACCAGGGAGCCTTTGCCCTCGCGGGCCTAGCGTGGGCCGTACGCCTTCCGGCATGACGCTACCTCCTCAGGAAGCCCAATCGCGTGAGCGATGGGGGCTGCACGACGCTTGAGGATGTGACATACGGGTGGGGCAAATCGCCCCACCTCATGCGGCCAGCGCTGGAGCGAATCGCCTCAGGCGGCGTCCCGTGGTGAGGCGATTCGCCCCACTCGATCAGCGATCACTCCAGCCAAAGCCCGCCCGCTGCGGCTGGAATTGACAAGGTTTTCCCGTAGTTTCCCGCGATCTCTGCGGAGGCACCATGCCTCGACCGCGCGGGAGTCCTTCCGTTGGCATGACGTTTGCAACTCAGTCTGGTTTTGGGTGACTGGTCAATCGTCCCGCGCTCCCGTTTTCTTGCCAGCCGAAAGAAGGCCCTCCATGAAAACCCGCCGTTATCTCTTGCCGTGGGGCGTGGCCCTTCCCATCGTGATCGTTGTCGCCCTGCTCACCGTCGCCGACACGGCGAAGGCGGCCCTGCTGTTTTCCGACGCCTTCGCCTACCCCAACGGCCCCCTGGCCGGAAACAGCGGCGGCACCGGCTGGGCTTCCTCGATCGCCTGGGCGTACACGACCGGCACCGGCGAAAACACGGTCGCGAATCCGTTGCCGGGGACCAGCGGGAAGTCGGTCCGAATCGCCGCCAACGCCGCAGTGGTGTCACGGCCGCTCAGCACCACCTACGTGAGCGGAGGCACGAACGCCTACTACATCTCGTTCGGCTTCAACGCCAACCCGTTCCAGGGGCTCAACAATGGCATGTATGCCGGCGTAGGGGTCTACCTCAACGCAGATCCCTCCAACAACTTGTTCATGGGTATGCCCGGAAGCAGTGGGGCGTTCGGCTTCGACTGGACGGGCCGGGGAGATCCCTCTGCCAGCGCCTCGGACGGCACCACCTATCTGGCCCTCTACGCGATCACGCCTGGCTCGGGGGACACCACGAGCGTGACGATGTATGCCACCACGAATCTGCTGATAAGCGGCACCGCCCTGGCGGCGACGACGCCCTGGGCGTCCATCACGAACGACCCGAACTTCAGCTTCGATTCCGTCAACGTCTCAGGTGCCTACAACACGGGGTCCGTCAACTTCGCCGGGCTCGCCATGGCCGACAACCCGACCGAGGCCGTGGCGTTCACCCAGACGGCGGTCCCCGAGCCAGGTGTGCTCACGGGAGGAGCAATCGCTCTGGTGCTCGGGGGAGCCGCCGTCAGGTCTCGTCACCGACGCCGACGCGTGTGATCGCCGCGGGCTCCTGCGAGTCGGCGACGCTCTCCCCACCCGCGCGAGTGACCATCGCGGCGATCGCTCGCTGATCTCGAATGGGTGCAGGTTGCCAACCTGCACGGCAAGCACCACCCCGCTCCGTCGCAGGATGCCATCCTGCCGACAAGTCCCTCACTCGACGCTCGACGCCTGCGGCTTCTCCTCCTGCAGATAATCCGGCAGCCAGCCGTCATCTCCCTCGCCCATGTCCTGCGCGTCGACCGTCTCCTCCTCGTGCTCCTCGGGCATCTGCCCGCCGATGAAGGAGTAGGCCACCGGGATCATGATCAGGATCAGCACGGTGGTGACCATCTCGCCGAAGGTCATCGCCGCCGCCATCGGGATCAG
>CAIKWU010000434.1 GCA_903831155.1 uncultured Planctomycetaceae bacterium
GGCACTCGATCCCCAACTCCCGGATGCTGCAGGAAGCGGTTCGCTGAGCCGCTGATGATCCAGACCGCGACCGTGCCTCGAAGTCGGCCGGCGCGAACCAGGGCGTGAGCGGTCCATCAGGGGCCCACGCACGACACGAACGGGCCCGCGGTGCGAAGGCGCCGCGGGCCCGCGGTGTTTTTGGACGGGCTGTGCTATCTTTTTCGCCCATGAAACCCACGCTCCTGATCCTCGCCGCCGGCATGGGCAGCCGGTACGGCGGTCTCAAGCAGATCGATCCGATGGGCCCGTCGGGCGAGACGATCCTCGACTACTCCGTGTTCGACGCGGCCCGCGCCGGGTTTGGCAAGGTGGTGTTCGTGATCCGGCCCGACTTTGAGCAGGACTTTCGCGACCGGGTGATGAGCCGGTTCGACGGTCGGATCGAGACCGACTGCGTGTTCCAGACGCTCGACATGCTGCCCGCAGGATTCGCCGTGCCGGAGGGGCGGACGAAGCCGTGGGGCACGACGCACGCGGTGCTCTGCAGTCGCACGGCGGTGCACGAGCCTTTCGCAATGATCAACGCCGACGACTTCTACGGTCGCGACTCCTTCGCAGTGCTCGGCCGTCGGCTCGCGTCGCTGGCCATCGACTCGCCGGCCTATTGCATGGTCGGATTCATGCTCGCGAACACGCTCTCCGATCACGGTACGGTGGCCCGCGGCGTGTGCCGCACCGACGACCGGGGGTATCTCACCGACATCCGCGAACTGCTGCAGGTGAGGCGGACGGCCGATGGTGCCGAGGATGCCACCGCCGGCGGTGTCACGAGGCTCAGCGGCAACGAGCCTGTGTCGATGAACATGTGGGGTTTCACGCCGCACGTGTTCCAACAGCTCGAAGAGTCGTTTCGGACGTTCCTTACGGCACACGGGGGCGAGCCGAAGAGCGAGTGCTACATCCCGATGACCGTCGGCGAGATCGTCCGGTCGGGCCAAGCGACCTGCGAGGTGCTCAGGACCACGTCGAGCTGGTTCGGCGCGACGTATGCCGAGGACAAACCGTCGGTGCAGGGAAGCATCCGGACCCTCGTCGAGGCGGGGGAGTACCCGGCGGATCTCTGGGGCGGGTGAACGACCGAGTCGGCAGGTCGGGCAGGCTCACTGCCGGATAAGCACGTTCGATCCCGGGGTGAGGATGTCGAGCAGTTCCGCGAGGTCGCGGACCGACACCACAAGGCTCGTCGTTGGCGACGCTTCGCTGGCCACGCCGGGGTCCTCCGCGGCCTCGATCACGAGCCCGTCAGCCAGCACGATGCATGGTTTCGAGAGCGGATCGACGGGCATGCCCGCCATGGGCTGCACGTCTCGGCCTGGACCACGACGGATCTCGGTGACGGAAACCGAACTTCCCACCCGGGGGAGGAATTCCCGGCCCACCACGACCGGAAAGCTGCCCGCGTAGTTGCCGCCGAGCTGCAGGCTCAGTCGCCTCCTCGACACGCTCACGACGGCGTCGAACGGGCCGCGAAGCACCTTGATGTGCTCGCCCGGAACGAGGTCATTGGGGCCCGCGACGCCGTTGATCTTGCCCAAGAGCTGCCAGGAAATGCCCAGAGGCATCGCCACCCCGGGCAGTGTCTCGCCGGCCGTCACGACGTATGGCGGCATCAGGAGGTCCTGAGATGAGTAGATGACCGTGCCGGCGAGCTGGCCGAGGAGATCTTCGAGCCGCTGGCTCTCTTCGAGTCCGAGCGAAGGATCGTCGTACCAGATCGAGAGGGCGGCGAGCGCTTCGGCGTAGCGGCCGCTGGCTAGTTTCTCGTGCGCGTCGGCCCAGGCCGTCGCGAACGCCGCGGATGATCCGGTGGCCGACGACGAAGGTGGCGGAGGGGAACTGCTCGGCAGCACCGACGTCGACAAGGGCGGGGTGGTGGCAAGGGTGGCGTAGCGATCGGGCCGCTCGGGGATCGCAGTAGCCTGGGGCGGCTGCAGGGAGCCGAGCGAGTCCTGAGCGGGAGGCGGCGCGGACTCGGCGGTGAGATACGTCGGCGAGGATGGTGCGGCTCGTGTGGCATCGACCAGCGCTCCGGCACCGACTGCCGCAGCCGCGACGGTGGCGGGCTGAAGAACTGGTGCCGGCGGCTCCACAGGCATCGCGGGCGTCGGGGGGGCCGGAACCGGAGGCGGAGCGACAGTGCCCGCCACTGGTGCAGGCACGGAGGGGGGGGCGGCGATCGGGGCGGCTGCAGGAGCCACTGGCAGCGTCGGCGTGGCCGTCGTCTGCGGGACACCTGCGGCGGGCGGGATCGGGCCGGGGGTCACCGGAGGCGCTTGGGGGGCGTTGCTCTGGGCCAGGGAAGGTGGTGGTGCGAGTTCGACGGGCGGCGGCGAGAACGGCGGCGCGTCGTTGGCAGCCTGCGCCACGGTCGGCTCCGCCGAGGACGGCCCCTTCTGCACGACCGAGTAGGCTCCGTAAAGAATCGTTCCGAAGAGCACGAGCACGACCAGCGGCTTGAGCGCCTCCATCGAGTCGGAATCCCGGTCCGAGCGGCTGGAATGCCTGGAGCGGCTGGCCATGGAACTACTTCCTCGGGGTGCGATGCCAGCACGGGCCTGCTGGCACCAACTTCCGCTGCCGCCGGGCGGGCAGGAGCGGAGGGCCGGGATGGTAGAAATCGGCTTCAACGCCCGCCAGACCGCTTCGCCCGTGGAAAACCCGGCTGCAGCGGCGGTGTGCCTTGGCCGTTCACGGCGGGGGCGGCGTATATTCAGATTGTGCCCAAACGCAACGTCGCCCTGCTCATCGTCACCTGCCTGTCCTGCCTCGCGGCCTATGCTGCCCGGGAGCAGGCCGCTCCTGGCCGCCGTTTCGGTGAAGTGCTTTCACTGGTCGAGTCGTCGTACTACGAGCGGATCGACGAGGAAGATCTCTTCGAGGCGGCCGTCGATGCGGCGATTGCGAGACTCGACGAGAACTCCGCCTACATTCGTGGCGACGGTCGGACCGATCTGGAGGCGGCCCTCGACCAGAAGTTCGGTGGCGTGGGTCTGGAACTGACGATCGACGAGCGGCATGGAGTGCCTGTCGTCGCCTCGCCGGTTCTCGCCTCGCCGGCATGGCGGGCGGGTGTGCGGGCCGGTGACCGCATCGAGCAGATCGATGGCCACGCGACATCCGGTGAGCCGCTGCGCGAGATCGTCGCCCGGCTCCGCGGGGCCGTCGGCGACTCTGTTGCCCTGCGGATCGCCCGCCCCTCCATCGAATCGGCTGGAACCCTCGACCCCGCCGCCGACACCCGCGGTGCGATGGAGCGCCGTGATGTCACCCTCGTTCGTGAGGTGATCGAGACAGAGAGCGTGATGGGGGACCGCCGAGGACCGGAAGGACGCTGGGAGTGGCTGCTCGAGGATGAGATCGGAGTCGGCTACCTGAGGATCGCTTCCTTCGGTGAGCGGACGGTCGCGGAGATTTCGGCGGCTCTGGATGCCATCGAGGCGACGGGAGTTGTTCACGGTCTGGTGATCGACCTCCGGGGAAATCCGGGAGGGCTGCTTTCCGCCGCTGTCGATGCCTGCGATCTCCTGCTCGAGGAGGGGGTGATCGTCCACACCCGCACGCGTCGTGCGGGCGACGGTGTCGAGGCCGCGCTTGATGCCCGTCGGGCGACGGCAGGAGCGAAACTCGTGGGAGTGCCGATCGTCGTGCTCGTCGATGGCCTCACCGCGAGCGCCGCCGAGATCGTGGCGGCATGCCTGCAGGACGCAGGCCGCGCGACGCTGGTCGGCAGTCGGACCTTTGGCAAAGGAACGGTCCAGTCGATCCTGCCACTCTCCGACGACCGTGGCCTCCTGAAGCTCACCACGTCAGAGTATCTCCGACCCAGTAGGCACGGCATTCACCGGCGGGCTGGCGACGGCGATGACGACACCTGGGGTGTGTCGCCCGACCCGGGTTGCGAGATTTCCCCGACGGCGGAGACGAATGCCCGGGTGGCCGCGTGGCGGCGGGCACGCGATGCAGTCGGGCCGGTGCCTCCGTGGATGGCGGCGCGTGGAAGGCCCCGGGATATTGATCCGATCCTCGCCCGCGGGCTCGATGCCATCTCAACGGCGGCTTTCGGTGCCACCGACCTCGGCGGCGAGAAAAAAACTTCCCGCGACGACAACGATCCCCCCCACGCCCGCGATTGATTTCGCGAGTCGCAGTGCCTCGGCTGGGTTGGCAGCGTCGCGGGGGCGCGGAAGGCCCTCCACGGCACACGCGCGGCGGAGGCGGTCGAGCGGGGCAGCCCGCGGATTCTCGAGATACCGCGTGATGACGACATGGGCGAACAGTCCACGGACGGCGGCGAGCATCTTTTCGACCTGCTTGTCGCCGCTGGCTGCGAAAACGAGCACGCTCGTCGAATGCCCCTTCATGGCGGGCCGGATGGTGTCGGCGAGCGCCTTCATCGACGCCACGTTGTGAGCGGCGTCGACCACCACGAGAGGCCGGGTTGAGATTGTCTCGATGCGGGCCGGTAGCGTGGTCTTGGCCAGTCCCCTTTCGATCGAGGCATCGCTGAGCCGGATACCTCGGTCGGCAAGTTGACGGGCGGCGACGACCGCGAGGGCCGCGTTTTCGGCCTGGTGACGACCGGCGATGGCAAGCCGGTAATGGCATGGGCCGGAAAAGTGCGGCATGACGAGGTCGAACTCAACACCATCGAGCCCGTGCCGTCGTGGTGAGGGTTTGGCGTGGTGCACGGTGAAGTCGCGGCCAAGCTGGAGGAGCGGCGCGCGGCGGCGTGCGGCGATCTCGGCGATCACGCGCCCTGCCGTGGGCTGGGTGGCCCCGCAGACGACCGGGCAGCCGCGCTTGATGATTCCGGCCTTCTCTGTCGCGATCTTGGCGATCGTCGGGCCGAGGAGTTTCATGTGGTCGTGGCTGATGCTCGTGATCACCGTGGTCAGGGGTCGGCAGACATTCGTCGCATCGAGTCGTCCGCCGAGACCTGTCTCCAGGACCGTGACCCCGACGTTGGCGGCGGCAAAGTGCTCGAAGGCGGCGGCGGTCATGACCTCGAACCAGGTTGGCCCTCTTTGTCCTCGTCGTCTGGCTCTCCGGTCCATCATCTCGACCAACGGGATCACTCTGTCCACCGCCGCGACGAACTCGGCGGCTGAGACCGGAATACCGTTCACGGCAATCCGTTCCTCGACGCGATGCACATGCGGCGAGAGGTATCGGCCCACGCGGTGGCCCGCTTCCTGGAGGATCGCGGCCAGCATGGCCACTGTGGAGCCCTTGCCCTTCGTGCCGGCGACGTGCACCACCGGGCAGTGGAGATGCGGATTACCCAGGCTGCGGAGGAGCCGCTGCATCCTCTGGAGGCCGAAGGCTGCAGAGGTATTGCTGGTGGCGGGAGTCCGCTCGTAGTTGATGCGCGCGTCGAGCCAACCGAGAACACGGTCGTGGTCGGTTCCCGTCCGGCGGCAGGTCGCTGGCTTTCGCATTTTGTGCAGGCTGCCCGGGATCCGCTTCGGCGCCACGATGACGAGGAAGAATGGAGAGTCTAGTCGGGGCGGTTGAGACGCGGATTGAAAAGCGGGATTGACGGTGCCCGCCAGGTTTTTGACTCTCCCGAAGACCGCCATGCGTTACCCTGCCGCCAGACACCGTGTTGCCGCTGCCGCGCTGCTCCTCTGGGCCGCGGAGACGGCCCGGGCGCAGGTTCCAACCGCTCCCACCGCCGCGGTCGCCTCCGACGTGGGGCCCGGTGCCATCGCGGCACCGCCTGTGTACGTCACCGATCCACGGGCCGGCGACGTCTTCGCTGCGATGCCTGTCGGCATGGGAGACGGCCTGGCGCCCGCGTGGCCTCGTTGGTTCGCTGGAGCCAGCGGCCTCGTCATGACTCGCACGCTGCCCGCGGGCAGCGCCACCATGCAGCCGCTCGGCGGTGTGCAGCTCTCGACCGATGACGCGAATGCCAACTGGCCCGGCGGCGTTGACCTGCACATTGGCCGCTGGTTCGGAATGCGTCAGCAGCACGCAGTCGAGTTTATTTACTGGGGCGTGTACCAGCTGGGGGGCACGGGGAAGGCGACATCGTCCTCCGCAGCAATCGACGCCATTCCCCAGGCGCCGGGCGTGACGGTGGCCGGGCAACCTGCTTCGGCATACCTCACGAACCTTTCGTCGCAGCGGATCAGTCGCGCCGACATCATCAACGACATCGAGATCAACTGGGTTTACTCGCTGTGGGACCGCCCCGAGTTTCTGCCCAGGGAGCGAGCCGTGAGCCTGATGTGGCTGGCCGGATTCAGGTTCTTCGAGGTGAGCGATCAGCTCACACTCCAGAACAGTCCCGGTGACGTGTCCCTCGCAGATCTCGACTTGGACGTCGCGACGAACAACAACATCTTCGGAGCCCAGGTCGGTGCCAAGTTCGACTGGCGGTTTCTGCCTCGTCTACGGCTGAACATCGTGCCGAAGTTCATGATCGGCGGCAACGCGATTACCAACACGAGTTCACTGCTGCAGGCCGACGGCACCTACGGTACGTTCACGAACGATGGCTCCCCCGTGAAGGTGCACTCGACTCTCGGAGTCTTCTCGTGGCTCGGGTCTGTCGACACCGGTGTGGCCTGGGATGTGACCGATCACTGGAGCCTCTCGATGGGGTATCGCGTGGTGGGTGTCGGCAACATCGCCCAGGCCGATGGCCAGTGGCCGGGCACGATCAATTCCGCGGCGTCACTCTCGGGAATCTCCGCTGGATCGAGCACGATCGTGCATGGTGGATTCGCCGGGTTCGAAGGGCGATACTAGCAGTCATGAGCGATTCCAATCCCCCGCAGTGTGCAGTCGATCTGGTGGCCAAGCGGTGCGTGCCCTGCGAAGGGGGCGTCGCCCGGTATTCTTCGGTCGACGCGGAGGCCCAACTGCCATCGCTGGCCGGCTGGCGGCTCACCCACGACGCCACGCGAATCCGTCGTGACTGGACTCTGCCCGACTTTCGCTCAGCGGTGAAGATGATCAACAACATCGCCGCCCTCGCGGAGAGGGAGCAGCACCACCCCGACATGCATATCGAAGGCTACCGGCGGGTATGGATCGAGATCTTCACCCACGCGATCGGCGGGCTTTCCGAGAACGATTTCATCCTTGCCGCCAAGATCGACGCGATCACGCCGCCTTGATCAAGATTCGGCCGACGTGAGCCACTTCCAGACGTCGATCGGACGGTGCTCCGTCATCGCCTGCATGAGGTCGCTTGCGACCGCCCGGGTGTAGAGCATGCCGCGATGCTCCGGCCGAAGAAATCGCCGGTCGGCGAGTTCGTCGAGGAACGTGAGCAGCGGATCGAAGAATCCCGCCACGTTCAGAAGCCCGAACGGCTTATGGTGGAGACCGAGTTGGGCCCACGTCCAGATTTCGAAAAACTCCTCCAGGGTCCCGATGCCGCCGGGGAGAGCGATGAAGCCGTCGGAGAGTTCGGCCATCATGGCCTTCCGCTCGTGCATCGACGCCACGACGTGAAGCCTCGACAGCCCCTGATGGCCAACTTCCTTCTCGAGCAGCGATCGTGGGATCACGCCGATCACTTCGCCTCCGGCCGCCGCGGCGGCATCGGCCAGCGCTCCCATCAGCCCAATGCGACCACCACCGTACACCAACCGCCGGCCCTGGCTGGCGAGGAGCCGCCCCACCTCCCTCGCCGCTGTGAAGAACACATCGTCGACTTCGGGGCTGGAGCCGCAAAACACGCAGAGTGAGTGGAGGAATGGCATCTTGGAACTCCGCGATCATCCTTGGCGCCGAGATCCTAGCACGAGGAGCATTTTGGCACCCCGTGCAGTGAGCGAGCATGCCGCGCGCGGCTCAACAGTCCCGGATCACGTTCCGAGCCGAGGATCTGGTCGAGTGCGGCGGTGACTCTCAGGTCGGGGGGCTGGAGACCGAGCTGGTGGACGGCCACGCGTCTGACCTTGATCGACGGGTCGTGAAGTGCGAGCGGAACGATCAGCCCGACGACATCGAGCCCCAGTGGCAGGCGCTTGCATCGCTGGCAGCCGAGTGAATGGATGGCATGCCGGCGCACTCGGGGGGACGGGTCGCCGAGGGCGGTTTGGAGTGCGTCGAGGCATCGGTCGTCAGCGAGATGGTCGAGCAGCGAAACGCTGTCGGCTCGCACCTGTGCGATGTCGTGTCGGCAGCCGTCGAGGATGGCTGGGATCGCCGAGTCGCCGAGTTCCTCGAGGCGCTGCCTCGCCTCCGCGCGGGTCGGCCAGTCGGCGGAACCGAGGTCGTTGATGAGCTTGGGTGCGTCCATTCGGCGTCTTCAAACCCGTGGGAGTCTATCCGCGACTCTCATGGAGCCGCTCGCCCGCCGTCTGTACCAGCGGCTGATTCGGCGCTACGCTCCACCTCGTTATAGGTGATCGCGAACCCCAGCAGATACCACACCACAAACCCAATACCGCTTGCCACCCCTGTGCCAACACCGGGCCGTAACGGGTGGATCCCGATCGAGGCCATCAGTACCGCACCCAGCCCGAGCATCCGTGGCCAACTGTAGTCGACGAGTCCCAGCGGCTCGGCGAATAGTCCCGCGCACGGGCCTAACAGGATCATCAGGGCGGTGACTGGGTGGGGAGGATTGGGCTGTTGCCAGACCGCTGGGTCTGCGAACACCCCGAACAAGCTATGAGCCTGGGGCTGCTGCACCACCAGGTTCGGGGTTATTTTTTGTCGCGATCGTCCTGCGCCGGGAGGTCCAGAACCTGCCCCTGAGCCAGCAACCGCTCGCGGAGCCTGTCGTACGGCACATCTTGTACGGCGAGATTTTCCTTGGCCGCGACCGCGGCCGCCACCCCCGTCCCCTGACCTATGGCCATCCACGCCCCCTCGATGCGGAGCGAGGACATGCCCACGTGCGTGCAGGACAACGCGACGGGCACAAGCAGGTTGACGCACTGCTCGGGCTTCGGGAGCACCGAGCGGTAGGGAACGTGATAGGCGTACCCCTGCTTCGGCTCTCTCTTCCGCACGGGAAAGATCGTGCCCTCATTGAGCACGCCGCCGCCCTTGAGGGCGATCCGCTGGCAGTCGTGCGAGTCGATGGGAAATGAAGAGATGGCGATCGGGTCGTCTTTCTGCGGCTTGTCAAGAATGTCCCTCTGGCTGATCACGTACAAGCCCTTCATCCGCCGAGATTCGCGCACGTACAGCGTTGGCGAAAAGTGGTCGGAGTTGGCGAACTCGTCCTTGCACAAGCCGAGCCGGGCGTAGGTGTCCCGAACGTGCTTGGGAACGGCGGGATCGCTCGTCAGGAACTGGTAGAACTCGAGCGTGTATTGCTTGTGTGCCTCCCAGATTTTCTTCCGACCGGCTTCGTCCGCTTCGTGCCATTCGTTACCACCGCCAACGAGACCGAGCGAGAACTGCCCACCGATCGAGTTGTTGCCGTCACGTTTGTCGCCCGGCAACGGGTACAGGTCGAACCCGACCTGTTTCGTGTCGCCGCCGGCTTTCAGGTATCGGCGTACGATCTCGAAGCGGGCCGGGTTGTAGTTGTCCGGTTTCGGCATCGAGATGCGGTTCCTCGGGTCCGTGGTCAAGCAAAGGCGGAAGCTGTACGTCATGACGTTCCGATCGCCCGCCAATTCCTGTCCACCGTCGCCGGTCGTGAGCAGCGGCAGGAGGTTGCCTTTGTCATCGAAGCCGTTGATCTCCATCTTCTTTTTGGGATACCGCTTGCCCGCCAGCGGCTCGTCATACTCTGCCCGCCCTTCCCGCCCGATGGTCCAGGCGACCCCGGCCTCCGCCATGAGGTCGCCTTCGTAGGTGCCATCGACGAACACGCCTGCCGTGTAGGTCCCGGTCTTTGTGCACAGAGACGCGATGCGGCGATCGTCCATCCCGACAGAAGTGAGACGTTCGCTCACGAGAACCTTCACCTTGGCTTCGTCGAGCATTTTCTTGGTGACCCGCATCGCGACATGCGGCTCGAACGTCCAACGTGACTGATCCTTCACGGTCGGGTCGTAGGGGGCAGGAAGGCCACGGTCGGTGTAATCCGTCACCACGCGCGCGTGCCACTCGTGGAACAATCCCATCAATGTGCTGCGCACCATCTGGTTGGAATCACAATGGCTCAGCCCCCCCGTCATCATCGCACCCACGTGATCCGTTGGTTCGATGAGGATGACAGATACCCCTTCTCGGGCCGCCGCGATGGCGGCGCACACCCCGCCCGGCGTTGAGCCGTAGACGACCACGTCCCCCTTCATGGCGGCCGAGGTGGTTTGCGCCGACGACAGGGTCGTCACGAGAATCGTGAGAAGGAAGCGAGTCATGGTGATCGGGTTTTCCGGCGCGCGTATCGCCAAGTATCCGTTCTGCACCTCGATGAATCCGGTGCTGGCAGTGGATTGGATCCGCAAGACGTCATGGGATAGATGCGGTGTCTTCTGGCCCGGTCACCATACCGCAGGACGCCATTGCGAGGCTGCTCCAACGATCGATAAGGCATCGTGAATCACCCTATTCGCTTGGCCTCCAGACCCAATCGCCCTTCTTGTTGATGTAGCCGCGTTTACGGTCGAAGGCGACTTCGGCGACGCCATGGCGGAAGCCCCCATACACCCATGCGAACCTGCCGGGAATAACCTCCTTGCCAGTGCGATCAATGAAACCCCAGCCATTCTCACCGAGCGCCACCCCTGCGAGACCATCGGCAAAGTCGTTGGCGTATTGAAAGCGTGGTGGGAGCACCCATTCCCCTCGGGTGTCGATGTAACCGAACAACCCTTCCTTGCAAACGCAAGCAAGCCCTTCGGAGAAAGCGGAGGCGACCTGGAATTGAGGTTGAATCGCGACCTCACCCTTGGCGTCGAGATAGCCGGCTACATCGTCCTTCCTGAAAGGAATGAGCTCTCCAGGTTCGCCGGTAGCGTAATGCAGAGGGGAAGGGGCCGGCACGAACTTTCCCGTTCGGTCAATGAACTTGTAGTTGTACTCCAACCCCGTATCGGCAATCGCGCTGAGCAGTTTGCCCTTAAGCGTGGCAAAACCAACCTGGGCCACGCCACTTCGAAAATCTGCCGCAGCATCGAACTGTGGTTCGATGACCACCTTGCCCGTCTTGTCGATGTAGCCCCATGGATCAGTGAATCGCCTGTCGCGAAAGCTCGCCAATCCATCAGAAAACAAACCGACCATGGCAAATCGAGGTTCAATGACGACACGCCCCGTTGTGTCGATGAACCCCCACTTATCGTTCTTTTTGACCGCTGCCAGCCCGTCAGTGAACGGATACGCCTTCTCGAAAGTGGTCTCGATAACGATCTTGCCTTCGTGATCGATGAATCCCTCGTTGCCTTTTACCGTGACGACGAAGAGCGGTGGGGCAACCGGGTCCACTTGTGGCGGAGGTAAGACCTGAGCAAAAGTCGCTAATGGGATGAGAATCGTCAGCACAGTCGCGACGAGCGTTGCTGGAGATCGAATCATTGTGATTCTGTTTCCTGACAATTGAGCGAAGCCACGTTCGGTAGGCACCTCGGGCTAACCGAATCGTGAGACCTCGTGCTTATAGACCTTGCACTGGGTCGCTGAAATCAAACGTCATATGCTGCCCGTCACCGCGAGAAACGCAACAAAGCCGCCAAAGATGCTCCAGATGAGTGCGGAGCAGACGAGAGCCCGATAGGAATTGCCTCGAAAGAACCCCAGCACGAGCGTGGCGATCGACGCGACGGGAACCGCGACAGCGGCAAGAAGTCCGAGCACGCTCAGCGGGGCCGGACCGCAGGCCCACGCGAAGAGAATAGGGCCGACTAACGAGAGCACCATGAGCTGGCCGGTGTTGCCTAGGTTGCTCGTTCGCGACGGCGGAACCGGCAGGATGAACACAAGCACAATTGCGGCAAGTAAGGAGCCGACAAGGAACGCAGCGACGGTGTGAGCGAAGTGTCGAGCGAACACGGCAACGACTCCCAACGATTGCAATCAGCGGTGGACCACGGGCTCAACTAGTCCGCTGGACCCGATCCGCTGTCTGATCCAGCGTCTGGTTCTGGCTACTTCGCGCCTATGGCCTCGGCGATTGGGCGTCGTGGTGGGAGCCGGACGACTTTTCTGTCGCCAGCAGCATCTTGCCGCTGCGCTTCCTTGACAATGTCGTGGAGCCGGAACCCGAGACGGGCGGACAGCTGCTCGCGAAC
>CAIKWU010000435.1 GCA_903831155.1 uncultured Planctomycetaceae bacterium
GACGGCGACATGACCTACACCGGCGTCGTGACGCCTGGATCGGCAGGCTACAACTGGGGCGGCTTGTCGGGCGTGCTCACGCTGCCGGCCAATGCCAGCACCGGTGCCAACACCGTGAAATACACCAACGGCGGCACGGTCGTGGTGGCGGGCTCCCAGAGCTACTCCGGGGCCACCACGGTGCAGGGCGTGCAGATGATCACCTCGCAGAACGGCATCACGTCGGGCACGGGTAGCTACACCGTTGCATCCGCCTACAGCTACCCGACCACGCTCTCGGTGGCATCGGTCGCCGACGCCGGTTCGGCCAGTTCGCTCGGTGCGTCGTCCAATGCGGCGGCCAACCTGGTGATCGACCGGGCCACGCTCAAGGTGACCGGAGGCTCGTCCTCGTCCACCGATCGGCTCTTCACCGTCGGCCCGAACGGGGCCACGATCGAGAGCGCCGGGGCGGGGACGATCACCTTCGGCAGCGGCGGTGGGGCCAACGTGGGCCCGTCGAGCGCCGCCGTGCTCACGCTCACGGGCACGGGTGACGGCGTGCTGAACAGCATCCTCGCCGACGGGGCGGGCGCGCTCTCGCTCGTGAAGGCGGGCGCCGGCACCTGGACGCTCAACGGCATCAACACCTCCTCGGGCACCACCAGCGTGTCGGCCGGCAAGCTGTTCGTCAACGGGGCCCTCGGCTCCGGATTGGTGAGTATCGCCAGTGGCGCCTCGATCGGCGGCACCGGGACGATGGCCTCACTCTCGTTCGCGGCGGGCTCGACGATTACCTTCAATCCTGCGGCCACGCTGACCGTCACGAGCACGGCAACCTTCGTCTCGCCCTCGACGTTCGGCGTGGACGACATCCTCGGCCTGTCGAGCAGCACGCCCGACGGCACCTACACGCTGGTCGCCGGCAACGTGGACACGACCAACCTGGCCAACTTCGGCTCGGCCAACGCCTTCGACCTCGGGGCGGGCAAGTCGGCCTGGTTCCAGGCGGGAAGCCTGCAGCTGGTCGTTGTCCCCGAGCCGACGACGGCCATGGCGGGCTGTGCCAGCCTCGCGTTGGCGTGCATGCTGCTGCGGCGACGTCGCGCAACGTGAGCCGGCTAGTTACGCCGAAATCAGCGTGATCGACGCGGCTTTTCGCTTGAGGCCGTTGCGCGCCGGCGGATAAACTCTTCCATCGTGGTCAGAGGCGCTTGGGGCGAACGGGATCCGGCAACCGCGGCCGACCTGCACCGTCACCGACCGCTGGCTGCGTTCTTCCCGGGGAGTTGATTCCATGGTGTTTCGTCGTGTCGCTGCGGTCCGGCTCGCGGCCCTCGCGGGCCTGCTCATCGTGGCGTGCCCCGCCGCCGCCGTGGACTACACCTGGAACGTGCCGGCCGGCGGCGTGCAGCAGTGGACCACGGCCGCGAACTGGGATCCGAACACCGGGGCCCCGACCACGGCCGACGACTCGGCAAACCTCGGCGTCGGCCTCGCCGGCAACCTCACGCTCGACATCGGCGCCACCGACGTGACCGTCGGGGCGATCACGATCGGCGGCACGGCCGGCCCCGTGACCACCGACGTGAACAGCACCGGCGGCAACCTGATCCTCAACTCCAACGCCGCCAACGCCTCGATCACCAGCGGCGGCGTGGCGGGCTCGGTGAACAGGATCTCGGCCCCGTTCCTGCTCAACGACACCGTCGACATCGCCACCGCAAGCACCCGCGACCTGACGATCGCGGGCAATCTGGGTCGAACGGTCACGAACCAGACCCTCAACAATCTCATGACGGGCGGCCAGACGCTCACGATCGGCTCGGGATCGACAAGCGCCATCATGCTCTACGACGCGCTCGCGCCGGCCACCACGGGCACGCTTTCGATCAACCCTTTCAAGGACAACGCCGGCCTCACGCCTGTGACAACTGTCATCAACGCCCGCTGGACGAGCGGCGGCTCGCTCGTGCTCGGCGGCAACAATCAGCAGAATCCCGCGGCGACGTTCGTGCTCCTGCAGTCGCAGACCAGCACCGCTGGCGTGCAGATTAATCGGCAGAGCTATCTTCTCGCAGCCGATGACGCCCTGGGCAAGGGCACGGTCACCATGTCCAACAACAATCAGCCCAACTGGGGCGCA
>CAIKWU010000436.1 GCA_903831155.1 uncultured Planctomycetaceae bacterium
AGCGGGTGCAGGGGTGCGATCGCCTGAAACTCGAGCGGTATCGCGTTCAGGCAAGGGTCGCCTCCCTTCAGGACGACCGCCGCCGCACTCGGCTGCGCTACCTCGGGGTCGAATCGGCGGCACCCGAGGTGCTACGCAACCGCGTGCCGGAGACCGTTCGCCCGCCGATGCCGGGCCAGCCCTTCCAGCCGCGCGAAGTGCCGGAGACTGCTCCCGCCGACGTGCCAGGGGCGCCAGTCGAGCAACCGGCGACCGAACCCGCCCAGCCACTCGAGGCGCCGGCCGATCTGCCCGCGCCGGGCGGCGAGGCCGCACCGGAGGCCGCCGATCCGTTCGGCGCCGAGCCGCCGATGAAGGAAGCGGACGGCGGCGTCTCGGAACTCTGAGCGGGACCGGCTCAGTCGTCCAAGCGGGCTGCGGCCCGGGCGAACAGGAGCCAGCCGAGGATGAGCGCGGCGCCCCCCAGGGGGACGATCGCTCCCAGCACGCGGATGCCGGTCAACGACAGGGCGAGCAGGCAGCCGCTGAACACGGCCGTGCCGACGAAAAAAGCCCAGGCGGCGGCGGCCAGGCTGCCGGCGATGGATGGCCGAGCCGCTCCCACCGCGCCCACGGCCACGAGCGCCAGGGCGTGGACCATCGCATAGCGGCAGCCGGTTTCCCAGGTGGCCGCGTGGCCGGACTGCTCGAGCACGGCCTTGAGGCCATGGGCTCCGAAAGCGCCGCAGGCCACGGCCGCTCCGCCGAGCAGGGCTCCCCAGATGATGCAGGACCGCGGCGTCATGCTCACGGCGTCGGCGAGGCTCCGAGCAGCTTCTGCTCCTCCTCGTCCTGGATGATGATCCGGGGCGTCACCATCAGCATCAGGCTGTCGGTCGTGCGGCCGAGGCCGACGTTCTTGAAGAGGCGGTTGATGTAGGGGATCTTCGAGAGGATCGGCACGCCGAACTCGTTGCGGCCCTCGCGAAGCCGCTTGATGCCTCCGAGCAGCACCGTGCCGCCGTCGGGCACGCTCACGGTCGTGGTCACGGTCGTGAACAGGAACTCCGGCAGCTGGATCGTCGTGCCGTTGGACTGAAGCTCGAGTTCGCCCGTCGCCGCCACCCCGTTGGTGACGCCGAGCAAGCCGTCGGCGCCCGGCACCTTCACGTCGGTGCCGCTCTTCTCGTCGCTGGTCTTCGCCTTCGTCGATCGCGAGCCCTCGAACTGGAACTCCTCCACCCGGCCGATCTGCGAGAAGAACGGCACGAGCGTCAGCCGCACGAACCGCCGGTCGTTCGAGACGACCGCCTGCACGTTCACCGCAGTGCCCTCGTTGAGCACGGTGATCACCGGCTGCTGGGCGGCCGAGAAGTCGCCCACCACCGGCACGACGGCGGTCACGAACGGCCGCTGCCGGGTGTCGGAGACGAAGGCCTGCTGGCCGTTGAAGAGCGTCACCTTCGGGGCCTGCATGACGTTCGACCGGGTGTTGCCCTGGGCCGCCTGGATCAGGAAGTAGGCCTCGATGTCGGAGAGGATGGCGAAGCCGAAGTTGGCGGCGCTCGTCGCCGGGTCGGGCAGGCCCGGCAGGCTCGGCACGGTGGCACTGCCGAAGCTGTTCTGCCGGAAGGGGATCGAGTAGAAGTTTCGGCCCGTGAGGCTGCTCGTGCCCGACGTCCCCCCGGCCAGGGCGCCGCCGACGCCGGTGCCGGAGTTGTAGAGCGCGACCCCGGGGTTGCCGGTGTTGTCGAGCCCGACCGTCTGTGACCGTCCGCCCTGCCGGGCATTGATGCCCGAGGCGAAGGGAGAGATCGACCCGTTGCTCTGGGTCGGAATCGCCGTCATGTTGAGCGGCTCGCTGACGTTCGTCTGGATGTTGAAGTCGAAGTCGACGCCGATCCGCTCGAAGAAGGTGTCGGCGAGCGTGATGAAGCGGACCTCGATCGTGACCTGGAGGTCCTGGAGCCGTCGCAACTGCTTGAGCAGGTTCTCGATCTCCTCGTGCACCTCCTGCGTCTGGCTGACCACGAGGCTCAGGCTCGAGTCGAACTGCCGCACGGCGCCGGGGCCGCCCTGGGAGTCCCACGTGGTCGGCTCCACCGTGCTCGTGATCAGCTCGATGAGCGGCTGGAAGTTCGCGAGATTGCCACCCGGCTGCGGCGGGCCGAACGGGATCGACGGGGTCGAGCCCGTGACCGGGGGGCCTCCGCCGCCCAACTGGGCGAGCGAGCCCGCATCGAGCGGCGAGCCGGCGGCCGCGCGGCCGCCCGGCGCGATGCCGGCCGGCGGCGGGCCGACCTGCACCGCCAGATTGTTCCGCGAAGCGACGACCTGCGAGTAACCGTCGCGAAGGGCGCCGGTGATGCCGAGGCCGTCGGAGTTGAAGTTGGGGACCGCCATCACGAGGTCGGCCACGGGATAGCTGACCGCGTAGACCTCGCCCTTGATCATCCGCGGGCTGGTGACCTTGAGCACCTCATCCTTGACCACGTAACCGAGGTGGAGCGGCTCCAGGAGCAGCTTCAGCGCGCTCTTCAGCGAGATCGGCTGGTCGAGGGAGAGCGTGACCGGCATGTCGCTGCGGACGGCCTCCTCGTCGAGCCCGACCATGTCGAGGTGGATCGCGACGTCGGCCTGCTTGGCGAGGGCGTCGATGACCGCCGCGAGCGGCTGGTCGCGATAGGTCGGCTTCACCGGCTTGTCGAGCTTCTTCTGGATCTGCATCTCCGCGGCGGTGGCCCGGGAGCGGCCCTCGGCGAGTCGCTGCGCCCGCGACTTCGTCAGCTCCTGCCAGTCCTTGGTCTCGGGAAACTTGATCGGGCCGGCGAACGGCGTGGCGGAGCCCTCGACGTCCTCGGCCACATCGAGAAAGCCGGTCTGCCGCTCGCCCTCGATCGACCGCTGGGCGTCGAGGCGACGGATCATCCGGCTCTGGGAGAGGAGCTGACGCACGACGGCGTTGTCCGGGGCGAGCTGGCCGGCCTTCTTGGCCACCGCCTCGGCTTCGGCGAACCGTTTCTCGTCCACGAGGTCGTTGTATTCCTCGACCAGCATCGCAATCCGCTGATCGACCTCGACACGCTGGGCACGCTCCCGGTCCACCTTCGCCTCGACTGCGGCGGCCTGCTTCTCGAGGGCGAGTTCGGACCGACGCTTGCCGGTGGCTTCCTCGATGTCGAGGCGTGTCCGCTCGACGCGGCGGAGCATCTGGGCTTTGGTCTCCTCGGGGAGGGGCTCGTCTCCGATCCGCTTCGTGACCGCGTCGAGCAGATCGAGCGCGTCGGCCGGCGACTTCTGCGACAGCCGCTTCGCCTCGAGCTGCCTCGCGGCCACCTCGGCGGAGATCCGTGCGATCAGCAGCCCGTCGGCGGCCGCCGCGTTGGCATCGGCGGCGGGCTTGGGCCCAGCGGTCGCGGCGGCCGGCGGACTGCCCGCCTGGGCGGCCTGACTGATGGCCTCCTCGATGACCTTCCGTGCCGCCCGTTCGTCGCCGGCGGAGGGCCGATCGGGGTTTGGCAGTTCCTCTGCACCGGCACGTGGCGCTGCCACCCAAGCCAGCATGCAGGCCGCGGCGAGCAGGCTCGCCGCGGCGGCGGCCGGCCGAGGACGACCGGTCACGTGGTGGAGGCGGAATGTGCGGGGCATGCGCGGATTCCTTGTCCGAGAATCAAATCTGGGCCGGGACAAGTACCCGGGCCGAGGCGAACGGGTCAAGGCCGAGTCGCGTCTCCCGTCGCGGCGGGAAACCGGGGGAAATCGGCGGTCCGGCGGGTCAGGCGGACCCGGCGGGGCCCGCCGGGTCCGGTGCGGCGATCGCCGCCGTTCGCCGCCGCAGAATCGACTTTTCGACCGTGTCGAGGAGCTGGTCCACCCGGAAGGGCTTGAACAGGACCAGGTCGATGCCCGCCTGGCGGGCCTTCACGATCGAATGCCCCGGGTCGTAGCCGAAGCCCGTCATGAGGATGAGCGGCACCGGATCGATGATCTCCTGCAGTCGCAGGAGAAGTTGGTAGCCGCTCATGTCGGGTAGGCGGATGTCGGCGATGATGGCGTCGTAGCATTCGCCCCGGCAGGCCCGCACCATCGATGCGGCTTCGACTCCGTCCCGGGCGGTCTCCACCGTGCAGCCCGACCGTTCGAGGAGGGCGTGGGCCGCCTGCCGCACCTGCTCGTCCGAGTCCACCACCAGGATCCTCGTGCCGACCAGAGGCCTGCGGCGTTCGCCGTGGCGTCGCTGCGAATGAGCCACGCTCGGTGCCATCTGCTCGCCGACCTTC
The DNA here is from genome assembly GCA_903831155.1 of uncultured Planctomycetaceae bacterium. Taxonomy (GTDB): domain Bacteria; phylum Planctomycetota; class Planctomycetia; order Pirellulales; family UBA1268; genus QWPN01. Next base: position 4,260 of record CAIKWU010000436.1, read on the forward strand.
TGGATCACCTGCTTGATGTCGCGGGCATTCCTCAGGATCCGCTGCAGCCGCTCGACCACGTCGGCGTCGTGGCCGATGTATTTCTCCATCACGCTGACGGCATCGTTGAGGATGTCGTCGACCGGCAGCGCGACCGCGCCATGGATCGCCTCGATGCTCTCGGCGGCCGTGGTCGCCTTTTCGGCAACGAGCAGTTCCAGCGTGTTGAGGGCCGCCGCCACGTCGCGGGAGAAGATCTCCAGGAACTGCAGGTCGGTCGTGTCGAAGCCGCCCGGCTCCGGGCTTTCGACGTTGAACGTGCCGATCACCTGTTCGTGGAGCATCAGCGGCACGGTGATCGAGCTCTTCGCCCCCTTGCAACCCTCGAGGTAGAGCGGATCCTTGGTGGTGTCGCTGCACCAGTAGCTGCGGCCCGTCGCCGCGACGTAGCCCGTGACGCCGTTGTTCTCCGGTCGGGCATAGAGGATCCGGGCCTCGGCCTCCGGCTGCATGCCTTCCGCCAGCAGCGGCTCCAACCGGCCCGTCTGCCGGTCGAGAAGCCTGATCTCCAGCACGTCGAACTGCAGCAGGTCGCGTGAGTAGTGGATGATGTTGCTCTTCAGCAACTCGATCCGCTCGCCGATGGTCATGTCGGCCACTTCGGTCGGCGAGAGGTCGGCGAGCGTCTGGCCGGCGGCATGGATCGCGGCCCGCTTCTGCTGCTCGAGGATCGTCAGGGTGACGTCGCGGACCGTCACGATGGCCCGTGGTCCCCGCGAGGCGTCGGCGGGCATGTAGGAGCCCGATGAGTGGACGGCGAAGAAGCGGTTGCCCGACGTCTTCAGGATCGACGAGGCTGGCCTGCCCGCGAGCAGCGCCTCGTGGAACGTCGTGACCTCGACCGGGCGGTGATCGGCCGCCCATCCTGCGAGCGCGAGGAGGAAGTCGCGTCCGCGGAGGTCGCCGGCCGCGCACCACGCCGTCAGCCGCTCGTTCGCCCACTCGACGCCGCCGGCGCCGTCGAGGACCGCCACTCCATCCGGCAGGTGGGCGACAAGCTCGTGGTCCCGGTGCGGTGCCGCGGGGCCGGACGCCGATTGGTCGTCGAACTCCGTCACCAACCACCCTCCGAGGCAGCACGTGCCGTGCGAGGTCGCACGGCACGCTTGAGTATAAAAACGGCTCGCGAGCACGCCAAATCGCCGTACGGCGTTGTCGCCGTCGCGGCCACTCCTATACTCCTTCGGGACGGTCGCTCCGGCGACCCGGCGTGCGTCGGGTCCCCCTGGGGCGTTCCCCTTCGCAGGCCGCGCCGCCCCGAGAGGCCAATCGTGAGCGATCCCCACCCCTCCTTCCTGGAACGACACCAGTTCCTCATCTACCGGCTGTTTTCGCTCGCCGGCCTGATTCCGGTCGGCGCCTTCCTCGCGGTGCACCTCCTGACCAACTCCTCGATCCTGGCAGGGGACGACGGGCGGACGTTCCAGTCGCGGGTCGATCTGATCCACTCGCTCGGACCGCTTCTCGTGCCGGTCGAGTGGGCCTTCATCTTCCTTCCCATGCTGTTTCATGCGGCGGTGGGCTTCGTGATCATTGCCAACGGCATGCCCAACGTGGGGTCGTATCCGTACGTCGGCAACGTCCGCTACACGCTCCAACGGGCGACCGGCATGATCGCCTTCGCGTTCATCGTCTGGCACATCGTGCAGCTCCACTGGCTGGGCAGGCCGTTCGGTGGCGGTCGCTTCGATCCCCACCATGCGGCCAGCACGGCGGCCGAGGCGCTCCAGCCTGTCGTCGTTTCGATGCTGTATGTGATCGGCATCCTCTCGACCGTGTTTCATTTCTCGAACGGCCTCTGGACGCTCGGCATCACGTGGGGGCTCTGGACGAGCCCGGCAGCCATGCGGCGGGCTAACGTGGTCAGCATCGTGATCGGTCTCGGCCTCGCGGCGGCTGGCCTCGGCGCCCTGGGCGGGTTCAGGGCGCTCGACATTCCCAAGGCCAGGGAGGCGGAGGTCTGGGCCGAGAAGCAGAAGCGGGCACTGAGTGTGCCCGGTGCCGCCGTCTCTCCGACGCCGATTCCCGAGACTTCCCACTGATCGACCCACAGCAGGATCATCTCAGCCATGGCCCACTCGAGAGTGCTCGTCGTCGGCGGCGGTTTGGCAGGCTTGGCGGCCACCATGCGGCTCGCGGAACTGGGAGTTGACGTCGATCTCGTCAGTCTCGTTCCCGTGAAGCGGTCGCACAGCGTCTGCGCCCAAGGGGGAATCAACAGCGTCAACGCCCTGACGCGGCAGCAGGGCGACAGCGAGTGGAAGCACCTCGACGACACCATCTACGGCGGCGATTTCCTCCAGCACCAGCCCCCCGTCAAGGAGATGGCCGACTGGGGCCCGCGGATCATCGACCTGATGGACCGGCTCGGCGTGCCGTTCAATCGCACGTCGGAGGGCTTTCGGGACCAGCGCCGCTTCGGCGGCACGCTCTACAAGCGGACCGCGTTTGCGGGGGCGACCACGGGCCAGCAGCTTCTCTACGCCCTCGACGAGCAGGTTCGCCGCTGGGAAGTCGAGGGGAAGGTTCGGAAGTGGGAGTTCTGGGATTTTCTCGCCCCCGTGCTCGACGACACCGGGAGGTGCCGTGGCGCGATCTGTCAGGATCTCGTCACCATGCAGTTCAAGGCCTTCCCGGCCGATGCGGTGGTGCTCGCGACGGGTGGCAACGGGCTGATCTATGGCCGGTCGACGATGTCGATGGTCTGCACGGGCAGCGCGGTGAGCCGCGCCTACCAGGCGGGCGCGTGGTACGGAAACGGCGAGTTCATCCAGGTGCATCCGACGGCGATCCCAGGTGCCGACAAACTCCGGCTGATGAGCGAGAGCGCCCGCGGCGAGGGAGGCCGCGTGTGGGTGCCGCGGAAGCCGCAGGATGCCCGCGACCCGCGGAGCATTCCCGACGCGGAGCGGTACTACTTCCTGGAGGAGCGCTATCCGAAGTACGGGAACCTCGTGCCCCGCGACATCGCGACGCGCGAGATCTTCGACATCTGCACGACCGACGGGCTGTCGGTTGAGAAGGATCGGCTCTGCGTCTACCTCGACCTGACGCACATCCCGAAGGAGACGCTCGACCGCAAGCTCGGCGGAATCCTCGACATCTACGAGAAGTTCCAGGGTGTCGATCCGCGGGTGACGCCGATGAAGATCTTCCCCGCCGTCCACTATTCCATGGGCGGGCTCTGGGTCGACTACGAGAAGAGCGCCTCCGGCGGCATGCTGGAAGGCTCTCCCCGCAACCAGCAGACGAGCATCCCCGGCCTGTACGCCATCGGCGAGTGCGATTACCAGTACCACGGCGCCAACCGTCTCGGGGCAAACTCGCTGCTCTCCTGCATCTTCAGCGGCCTGTTCGTGGCACCCACGCTCGTGAATGTCTGTGGCTCCGCGGGGGCGGGCGACGGCAGCCGCCTGTTCGACGCCGAACTTCGCCGGCAGGAGGAGCGTCACCGGGAGCTCCTCGCCCGGACCGCGGGGGACGAGAATCCCTACTCGCTCCACCAGGAACTCGGCAGCCTGATGACCCGGGTTGCGACGGTCGTGCGACGCAACGACCAGCTTGCCCCGGCCTACGACGAGGTCTGCCGGATGGCCGAGCGTTGGAAGCGGTGTGCCGTGTCCGACACCGGCAACTGGACGAACCAGAACGTGGTGTTCACGAAGTCCCTCGGCGACATGTTCCCGATCGCGAAGCTGATCCTGAAGGGGGCGCTGCTCCGGGACGAGTGCCGCGGAGCCCACTTCAAGCCGGCCTTCGCGATGCCCGGCCTCAAGGCGACCGATCCCGAGGGCCGGCGGCAGGAGGCGGAGGGGTGGTGCGACGCCTTCGAGTCCAACACGAGGAAGTGGCTGAAGACCACGGTCGCGACCTGCGGTGCGAACGGTGATCCCGAGATCGCCTACGAGGACATCGACACGTCGCTGATTCCGCCGCGTCCGCGGCTGTACGGTCTCGTCGGTGCCGACGCGATCGAGGAGGTCTGGAAGGGCCGGGCGGCCAGGGCGGCCGCGGAGGCCGCCGGCAAGGGGCAGCCGGTCGGTGTCGGATCCTGAGAATCTGATCCTTCAGGGAGAGCCATCATGATCAAGGCGGCGGAGTCTGCGGCGAATCTCGTGCAGGGGCACGGTGACGACGATCACGGCAACGGCCGTGCGGTCGTCCGTGTCCGCGTGCTGCGGCAGGACGTCTCTGGCGGCGAGAGCTACTGGGAGCGGTTCGAGGTTCCCTACGAGCCGAACATGAACGTCATCAGCGTCCTCCAGAAGGTCGCAGCCGGGGCGAAGTCACTGGACGGTCGCAAGGTGGCGCCGGTGGCGTGGGACTGCAACTGCCTCGAGGAGGTGTGCGGCTCCTGCACGATGCTCATCAACGGCCGGACCCGCATGGCGTGCTCGGCACTCGTCGATCGTCTGGTCGCCGAGGACGGCGACGAGATCGAGCTTCGGCCGATGTCGAAGTTTCCGGTGGTTCGCGACCTCGTCGTCGACCGTCGCCGGCTCTTCCGCGGCCTGGAGAAGGTCAAGGCCTGGGTGCCGGTCGAAGGCTCCTACGATCTCGGCCCGGGCCCGAGGATCTCGCCGGAGGAGCAGGAAGACGCCTACCCGCTCTCCGAGTGCATGAGCTGCGGCTGCTGCCTCGAGGCTTGTCCGCAGTACACGAAGGTCGAGGTCGTCCGCCGCGACGGAGAGTCGGAGGCCGAGTTCGAGAAGCGTCGGCGGGAGGCATTCGACGCGGGCTTTGTTGGAGCCCACGCCATCAGCCAGGCCGTGCTCTTCAACGCCCACCCGACAGGCCGCATGATCGCCGACGAACGCATGGAGGCGATGACACGGCAGGGAGGGCTTCAGATGTGCGGCAACGCGCAGAACTGCGTCGCCGTGTGCCCGAAGTCGATCCCCCTGACACGGTCAATCGCCCGTGCCGGGAGGGCGGCCACGGTGTGGGCGCTCAAGAAGCTGTTCGATCGGTAGTCGTACGCCTGCACCGCCCTCGTGGTCGGCACAGGCTGAGACGAGAGGAGTTCGCCATCCGGGCGGACGATCGAGGGCTCCCAGGGCTCGTGGCTGGCCGACCGCGGAGCCCCGCGAAACGCGGGGTTCTTCGCCCTCGACGCACCGCCGATTGCCCGTCGGACGGGGGCGTGGTAGCGTTTCAGCATTGACGGGGCGGCTTTCTCGAACGCCGCCAGCCGCCGTGCCGCCGCCGGCCGTGTGCCGAGGTGGCCTTTCGCCGCGGGCATCAGGATGCCCCGCGAACTGGTGCGGACGACGTATCTGAGGAAGCAACGAGGCCACGAGTGTTCATGGACAATATGGCGGGCCACCCGACGGAGTCGGGTGCGTCGGCCGGAACGGTTGGCGGGGCGGCTGCCCCGCAGGCAGCGGGTGATTTTCGGAATCTGGGGCTCTCTGCGGCGACGCTCGCCGCCGTCGATCGGGCGGGTTACACCACGCCCACGCCCGTGCAGGCGGGGCTGATCCCGCGTGCCCTCGCGGGCATCGACGTGCTCGGGCAGGCCCGCACGGGTACTGGCAAGACGGCGTCGTTCGTCCTGCCGATCCTGGAGCGGATGATGCAGCCCGGCCGCCCGGGAGGCCCGCGGGCTCTGGTGCTGGTTCCCACGCGGGAACTTGCCGTGCAGGTCAAGGACGAGTTCGAGAAGCTCGCCCACGGCACGAAGATCCACTGCGTCGCGGTCTACGGCGGCAAGCCCATCAAGGGCCAGATCGACAAGTTGTCCAGGCATCCGGCGGTCGTGGTGGGAACGCCCGGGCGGGTTCTCGACCACATGAGCCGTGGCACGCTCTCATTCTCGGCGCTCGAGATCGTCACGCTCGACGAGGCCGACCGCATGCTCGATATCGGCTTTCGCCCCGACATCGAGAAGATCCTCCGCCGTTGCCCTGAGAGCCGGCAGACGCTGCTGCTCTCCGCCACGGTGCCGCCGCCGGTGCAGAAGCTCGCCACGCGGTACATGCGGGATCCGGAGATCATGGACTTCTCCACCAACGAACTCGCCGTGGAGACGATCGAGCAGCGGTATTTCACCGTCGACCCGACCCGCAAGTTCGACCTGCTCGAGCGGCTGCTCGACCGGGAGGATCCCCGGCAGGTGATCGTGTTCTGCCGCACCAAGCGCGGCACGGACAAGATCTACGAGAAGCTGGCGCGGCGGCGGAGCCGCAGCCGCGACCGCGGAGCGGCCGACGACGTGGCCTGCATCCACGGCGATCTTTCGCAGAGCATCCGGGACCGGGTCATGCGGCAGTTTCGCGAGGGGAGCACGCGGATCCTCGTGGCCACCGACGTGGTGGGTCGCGGCATCGACGTGTCGAGCGTGTCGCACATCGTGAACTACGACATTCCCGAGTTCTGCGACGACTACGTCCACCGTGTGGGACGGACCGGCCGCATGGGCCGCGAGGGAATCGCGTTCACGTTCGTGTCGCCCGAAGAGGGGCCGCAGCTGACGCGGATCGAGATGCGGATCGAGCGGCTGTTGAAGCGGGACGAGATCGAGGGCTTCGAGGCTTTCGACAGGCGGCCGAAGCCCGCCCCGGTCGAGCACGTGCCCACCGGCGGATTCCAGCGGGCGGCCGAGGCTTCGCCGGAGCCCGTCGCGGAGCCTCCGAAGAAGCCGCCCGCCGCGACACTGCTCGGCAAGGGCCGCGGCCCGAAGCGGCATCGCAGGGCGCTATGATCACGGGCCGCTTCCGCTTCGCGCGGCCCTTGGAGCGGATCACGGGCCGCTTCCGCTTCGCGCGGCCCTTGGAGCGGATCACGGGCCGCTTCCGCTTCGCGCGGCCCTTGGAGCGGATCACGGGCCGCTTCCGCTTCGCGCGGCCCTTGGAGCGGA
>CAIKWU010000437.1 GCA_903831155.1 uncultured Planctomycetaceae bacterium
GTAAGCGAGATCGGCGTGGGGAGCTTCTTGTCGGCCACGCAGGGAAACACCTGGCGGCTATTCACGTACACGGGCACGCTCACGAACAACGGTCTGACGCTTGGGACTGTTCCGACGCTGACCTCAGGACTCTCGTTTGCGGTCGACACGTCAACGCCCAACGCGGTGAATCTGATCGTAGTGCCGGAGCCGGCCATCACGGTCGTGGCCATGCTCGGAGCGGGTCTCGGAGTCGCGCTGCGGGCGCGGCGACGGTTGCGGAGCGTTCGCCCGCAGGTGTGAACGACGCGCGGGCGGCACCGCATCGCATTCGTCGTGGATAGCCGCGAGCGGTTCTGGCGTCATGGGACGCCCCGCGACGCTCCCCTTGGAAGACCGCCCACGATCGAACGCCGGCGGCGTCGAGCAGCCGAATCGTTGATGGTTGCCGATCGAACTGCGAGAGTGCGAGGGACGTACCGAGCGGGTCGGGCGTCGGAGCGACGATCGTCGTGATGAGACACCATGCACGCAGCATCGACGCGGGGAACCGACGATCGCGTCGTTCGCAGCGGCGTTGCGTCGCGCTGCGAGCCGAGCGACTCGAGTCGCGGCGGGTCCTCTGTGGAAGCCACCTGTTCGGCAGCCTGACGGAACCGGACGGGCCCTCCTCGGAGGACGGATTGCCGTCACCCTCCGCGAGCGGGCAGTCGTGGGACGTCGGCCAGTCCTTCGACGTGCTGCTCGCCGCCTCGACCGGCAGGCTCTCCACGCTCGACGGCACGACCACTGCCACCGCCGCCGCGGCCAACGGCCTGCCCGATCTGCACAGCCTGCCCGGTGCGCCCACCGCCATCTATCTCGACTTCGACGGTAACGGAAGCACGCTCGGTGCCTACGACGTCGATGGCAACCCGGCCACGTTCAACCCCGCCGAAGCGGCGTCCATCACCGAGACGCATCGGCAGACCTCGGCCTACTTCGCGATGTTCGATGTGAACGTCACGACGGTGAAGCCGACCGTACCGTACGCCTGGATCGTGATCAGCAACGACATCTCCGGCGGCAGCAGTTACGTGGGCGTGTTTCCCAACACGAAGCCCGAGTCGTGGGTCGGCAGCGCCACCGCGGAGTCGCGGGTGTCGGGCATCGCCCACGAGCTCGGCCACAACTTCGGGCTGCTGCACCAGTCCGAATACGACCTCCTGGGCAACAAGACCAGCGAATACTCCAACGGCTACGACTCACTGCACGGCTCGATCATGGGCGTGGACTACCGCCAGGACGTCCACAAGTGGTTCATCGGCCACCCGAGCAACTCGGCAAGTGCGCTGCAGGACGACGTGGCCGTGATCGCCGCGGTGATCAAGAAGTATCAGCCGGCCGGCGGTGACGGCTTCCGCGCCGACGACTTCGGCGGCACGATCGCCACCGCCTCGGCGCTGACGGCCACCAACGGGCTGCGATCGGCCGCGGGGATCGTCGAGCGAATGAGCGACACCGACACCTTCTCCTTCACAACCGGCGGCGGCGGGGCGGTGATCTCCGTGGTGCCCACCAAGCCTTCGGGGCTGGATGCGAAGGTGGAGGTGTTCGATGCCACAGGCACGCTCGTGGCGGCAAGCGACGGCGACGCCAACGACCAGCAGATCGTGCTCCCGATCGGTAGCGGGACGTGGTACGTGTCGATCTCGAGCCACGGCAACTACGGTGACCTCGGCATGTATGACCTGTCGGTCAACGACCTGCCTGCGGGCTGGGCGTCGGCCGACGTCGGGGCCTCCAGCATCCCCGGCGACGCGGGCTTCGGCGGGGGCACCTTCACCGTGGCGGGGGGTGGGACCGCCGTCGGCGGCACGGCCGACTCGTTCCGCTTTGCGTGGCAGAGGCTGACGGGTGACGGCTCGATCGTGGCCCGAGTCACCGGCAATCAGAACACGAACGGCTGGGCGAAGGCGGGCGTGGAGATCCGAGAATCACTCGCCGCCAACTCGAAGCACGTGGCGCTGGTGACCACCGCCACGCAGGGGCCGCAGTTGATCTCGCGGTCCACCACCGGCGGCTCGTCAGCAACCGTCAACGGCACCGCTGGGGCCTTCACGGCCACATGGGTCAGGCTCGTCCGGGTCGGAAACGTGATCACCGCCTCCCGCTCCGCCGACGGCGCGTCGTGGACCACGGTCGGCTCGGTCACGGTTTCGATGAGTTCGACGGTCTCCATCGGGCTCCTGAGTTCCGCGAACGCCGCCAACTTGATCAACGAGGCGACGTTCACGAACGTATCGGTCTCGGGTACGATCAACGCGCCGGAGGCGGTCAACTCGCTCGCAGCCCCCGCGGGCGTGGCGGTGCGGCAGGGGGGCGGGGCCTCGTTCGTGGTGTCGTGGCAGCCGGTCGCGGGGGCGACCGGGTATGTGATCGAGCGGTCGGACAACGGGGCGGATTTCACCAGCGTGTCCACGGCGACGTCCTCCACGACGACGTGGACGAACACCGGTCTCGCCGGGGCGATGCGGTATTTCTACCGGGTGCGGGCCAGCGATGCCGCGGGCCGCTCGGCTCCCTCCACGATCGTGAACGCCGTCAACCGGCCGAGCCCGGTGACCGAGGCGGCGGTCACGTCGCTGTCCAGCTCGCAGCTGGTGCTCAATTGGATCGAGACCAGCGGCGAGACGGGTTACCGCATCGAGCGGTCGACCGACAACGTCACCTTCACACAGATCGCCACCGTCGCGGCCAACGTGCCAAGTTCCACGGCTTCCGGGCTTTCGGCGGGTACGCAGTATTGGTTTCGGATCTCGCCGATGAGCGGATCGGGCGACGGGAACCCGGTCGTGATCACGGGGAGCACGTCCGGATTCCAGGCCGTGACCGACCTCACCTTCACATCGAAGGCTTCGACGGCCATCGGGCTGGAGTGGACGGCCGTCGCCACGGCGACCGGCTACCGCATCGAGCGGTCGACCAACGGCACCACGTTCACGACGCTCGCGACGGCCGCAGCCGGCACGACCACGCATACCGATGCGACGGTCGCCGTGATCGGTAAGTACTACTACCGCGTGGTGGCCCTCAACGGCACCGTTGAGGCGAACCCGTCGCCGACGATCTTCACCGCCGCCCCCGCCGCCGCGGCGCTTCCCGAACCGTGGACGGCGCTGGACGTCGGCAGCGTGCTTGGCGAGGGGGCGACGGGCCTCCAGTCGGGGAAGTTCATCCTCGTGGGCAGTGGAACGGCCATCGGGGGCGCCGCCGACTCGTTCCGGTTCACCTCCCAACCGCTGGTCGGCGACGGCTCCA
>CAIKWU010000438.1 GCA_903831155.1 uncultured Planctomycetaceae bacterium
CCGAGGTCGCCGCGTTCGAGGGTCCGGAAGGCCTCGGCATACGCCGGATGCCGTGAGAACATCGCCACGGCGGCCCAGCTCGACGCGTAGGCGGCGATGTCGTGGTGCGTGGCCGGTTGCACGGCCAGCACGTCGGTCAGGGATGCCGCCCGCGACTCGCCCCGCAGGTCGCGGAGCCGCTCGATCCGGCCGAGCTGCTCGACGTCGCCTGCCCGAGCGGGAATCGGCGTGTGCTCGAACCGCCCCGCGCGGTCGAGTCGATGCGTGGCCAGGTATTCGGCGATGCCCTCGTTGTACCAGACGGGCGTGGCGAGGCCGCGGACGGTGAGCGTGAAGGCATGAGCGCCTTCGTGCAGGAGGAGATGGCGACGGTAGGCGGGATTGGGCTGATCCATCAGCCAGAATCGGTTGCGGTCGCAGAAGCCGTTGACGAACGGCGGAATCTCCGGAGGCAGCAGTCCGGCGGCCCGGAACCGCTCGCGGTCGACGACGAGGCAGCCGAAGCACCGCCAGTCGCGGATCGTGCCCGGGTCGACGCCAAAGTGCCCGCACCACGACGCGGTCGCCTCGTCGAACAGCCGCGGCAGCTCGTCGACCCCGTCGCCGTCCCGAGCCGGGCGGTCGGTGGCCAGCACCAGCCGCTGCGACTCGATCAGCCGCAGGCCGGCCCGGCGGGCAACGGCCGTGGCAGCGGTCACGTCGATGAGATCCCCCTGGGACGGAGGCTGGGCGACCGCCATCGCCACGATGAACAGCCACGACGTGCGGCACGCACCCGACGACGTGTGGCAGGAGAATCGCATTCCCCCTAGTTCACCCAGTTGCCGGTGGAGCGGCAAGGCTGGCGTTGCCACCGGCCCCGCGGTGATGGATGGCGGCGAAAATACCGATCGCAGAAGGCAGGCGGTGCGCGGTACAAGCCCGCCCCATACGGAGGGACGACGTGCGGCAGCGACGTCTGAACGGCACCGGTAGAGCGGCCCTTGCGGCTGTGGCGCTGGCCGCCTGCGCCGCCGGGGCCGCGGTGGCGCAGGCCCCGGCCGTGCCTCCCTCCGCAGCTGTTGCCGTCGCGGCGACCGGATCCGCGGGCGGCACGGCGATTCCGTTCTGGCAGGCTCCGGCAGCACCGCAGACCGTGATCCAGGGAGGTGCCATCCCTGCTGGCTGGCAGCCACAGGCCATTCCCTACCAGGGCATCGGGCCCGACGGTCGCCCGATGACCATCTATCTCGCACCGACCTACGTGTTCACGTATCAGTCGGGCCCGCCGGTGCTCGCCGTGCCCTCGGTGAATCGACCGCAGGCTCGGGGCGCACCGCCGCCGACAGCTGCGACCGGCTGGAACTATGCGACCAGCGGCGCCCCGCCGGTCAATCCGTCGCTGCCCCCCGCGACGGTCGCCCGCTACCAGCCCGCTCCGTACCAGTTTCCGAGCGACTCGCGGGCGCTCACGGGAACGCCGGTCGTGCCTCCCGCGGAAGGCCTGCCGGTGCAGTCGCCCCCTCCGTCCACCGCGGCTATTCAGCCACCGCCGTCGCAGTGGGTGCCCTCCGAGCCGCCACCGGCCGCGGTGTCGGCTGCCGCACCGTCGTCCGGCGACTGGGTGACCGTGGTGCCCCCGGCCGCCGCGAGTGCCGCCCTCGCCGCGGCCGCTTCGACGTCACCGCCGGTTTCCGACGCGGGAGTAGCCCCGGCCCCGGTGGCTTCTCCTCCGCCGGCCCCGACTCCGGCTCAGCCGGTGAGCGCGGTGCCGCGGGCCGCCCCGACGCATCTCTGGCGCGTGGTGGGAGTGCATGA
>CAIKWU010000439.1 GCA_903831155.1 uncultured Planctomycetaceae bacterium
CGCCGCTCACTGCATGCCGCCTGCGCTTCGCCATCCTGGCTTCGCTGGCCGGCATAGCCCCGCTCCCGGGGCACGGGCAGCCCCTCGCTGGGTTCGGGCCGTGGGGGGCTTGCCGGATGGATCAGACGCCGGTCATGGCCTCAGGGCCGCGGGACCGCAGGCCCGCCGCCACCGGGCGAACGAACTGTAGCGGTTCCACGGCTCGGCCTCGCGGTGGTCGAAGTCGACTCGTTGGGTCACCACCGCGATGGCCCGCGTGGCGATGCCGCGGCGGCAGAGATGCTCCTGCCGGTCGGCGAGCTCCGCGGGCGATTCGTAGAACGCGGGCATGTCCGAGAACTCCTCGTGCGGATCGACGAGGGCCACTCCCCGCAGCCCCGGCAGCTGGTAGAGGATCGCCCAGCCGTAGAACTCCGTCGGCCGCGTCGGGGCGGGGCTGCGGAGCGTCGACTCGAGCAGCGGTCCCACCGCGCGGAGGTCGCGGGGCTCGAGCAGTGCCGCTCCGAGCCTCGCGGTGTCGGCGGTCGTCGACAGGCGTCGCGTCAGCCCCGCCACCGTGCGGGGCGCGACGGGCAGGAACGTGCCATCGACCGTCACGCGGACCGTCCAGGGCTCGGTCGCGGTCGCGGGCCGCCTCATGATGGCCGGGCCCACCACCAGCAGCCGGTGGGCGCGGGGCCGGGCTCCGGGAGCCGGCTCCGCAACGCGGGAGGCCGGCAGCAGCGTGGCGGCAAGACGGTGCAGGGATGGGGGGAACGGCATCGGGCGAACTCGCGAGCCGGGGCGGCGAACACGACGCCGAGGAGTATCGGACGGAGCCGGACACCCGTGGTCCCGCGAATCCATTCCGTCGGGGGGTCGCGCGGGCCGCGGCGGCGAGGGTATCTTCCCTGCATGCGTCGGGCGGGCCGCCCGACGCCCTCGCGGAGGTCGTCGTGGATTCCATCAGCCGGCACGAACAGCTGCTCCGGGTTTTTCACCTGATCGACATCCTCTTCGGCGCCCGCCAACCGCTGACGACCGCCGAGCTCAAGGAGCGGCTCCAGGAGCGGGGCGTGATCGACGACATGTCGGACAAGAGCATCCGCCGCGACGTGGAGTTCCTCGAGCGGTTCGGCTATGCCGTGAAGGAGTCGAAAAAGCGTTCGCCGAAGGGGGTGAACGTGCAGGCGTGGGCGATCCAGCCGGGCCGCGGCGCCGCGGAACTCCAGCCGCCGGCGATCACGCTCCCGGAACTGCTCTCGCTCGCGGTGGCCCGCGACTTCCTCACGCCGCTCGCCGGCACCGTCTACTGGCGGGGCATCGCGCAGGTGATCGACAAGCTGGAGAAGGTGGCCACGCCCGAGCTGCTGGCCTACGTCCACGAGCACCAGGAGGGGCTCGTGGTGCATCCGCGGCCCACCACCGGCAAGTATCGCTCCAAGACCCTCAACGCGGTGCACCGCGCGATCCGCGGCAGCCGCGAGCTCGAGATCCGCTACACGGGCGTGGCCGATCGATCGCCGCGGCGTTCGGTGATCCGCCCCGAGGCGCTCGTGCTGTACGACGGCTCGGTCTACGTCGCCGCCTACCGGGCGGCCGCGGCCGGACGTTCCGGCCGGGGCCGCGATCCCGACGCCATCCGCTTCTTCAAGCTCGATCGCGTGACCGACGCGCGGGTCACGTCGCGGACCTTCGACCGCGGGCCGACGCCCGTGGCCGAGCTCCTCGCCGACAGCATCACGATCTTCCGGGCGGCCGAGCCGCCTCGGCGCTACCGCATCCGCGTCGAGCCGACGCTGGCGAGGTGGGCGGTCGAGAAGCCCTTCCACCCCCGGCAGCGGGTGCGGCGGCAGCCGGACGGCGGGCTCGTGCTCGAGATCGAGCGGGCCTGGGATGGCGAGATGCTGCCGCAGCTGCTGGCCCTCGGCGACGCCGTGGAGGTGCTGGAGCCGGCCGACATGCGGGACCGCATCGCCGACACGGCCGCGGCGGTCGCGGCGCGGTATGCGGTGCGGCCGCGGGCCGCGGTGTCGCGGCTGCCGGCCAGCGGCTGACCGGGGGAACCGCACGGCATGGAGGCATCGACGCTGCTGACGCTCGGCATCACCGTTCCGCTTGGGGGCCGCTCGAGATCCGCCGTCGTCATCGCTCCGGCCGTCGATCCACCCGCCGGGGGCTGGCCGCTCGTGCTCGCGTTTCATGGCGGCCAGAGCCATCCCGAGATGATGCGGAGGTTCTCCGGCCTCGATTCGCTCGCTGCCGCGAGCCGGGCCGTGGTCGCGTATCCCGCGGGCACGGGCTCGCGGGAGGGCCTTTTGACCTGGAACGGCGGGAACTGCTGCGGTGAGGCCCGGGAGCAGAACTCCGACGATGTCGAGTTCACGCGGGCGTTGGTCGCGGACGTCATCCGCCGGTTGCCCATCGATCCGCGGCGCGTGCACGCCACCGGCATGTCGAACGGCGCGATGATGGCGTACCGCGTCGGCGCCGAGGCGGCCGACCTGGTGGCGTCGATCGCCCCGGTCGCGGGCCCGCTCGCGCTCGCATCGATCGCCCCCTCGCGACCGGTGCCGGTGCTTCACTTCCACGGATCGCTCGATCAGTTCACGCCGCTGGATGGCGGCGTGGGTCGCCGCAGCGTGACCCGCGTGAGCCACCGGCCGGTGCTCGACGGCCTCCTCGACTGGGTGCGTGCCGACGGCTGCCCTGAGGTGCCGCTCCGCGAGCCGATCCCCTGCCCCGAGCCCGACCTCACGATCGAGCGTCTGACATGGGGGCCGGGGGACGCGGGCAGCGAGGTCGTGTTGTATCGCATCGACGGCGGCGGCCACGTCTGGCCGGGCCGCACGCCCGATTCGTTTCTCCTCGGCCCCGCCGTATCGTCGCTCGATGCGAACGAGATCATCTGGCGGTTCTTCGAGAAGCATCCGCGCGGCTGATCGCCTTGATCCGCGCGCTCGAGTGCGGGGAGCGTGAAAGCCGACCGGCCGTGAGGCCGCGGGCTGACCACGCTGGACACGGCGTCTTGGAGCGATTCGCCCCACGCCTCACGGCGTTGGGCTTTTGCC
>CAIKWU010000440.1 GCA_903831155.1 uncultured Planctomycetaceae bacterium
CACGGTGATTCTGGGCGGCCTCGTGACCTCGACCCTCTGCGAGTTCCTGATTCACCCGGGCCTGTTCTGGAAGTTCAGCGGCCAGGATGCCGTGCGGCTCGCCCGAGCACGCGGTGACGACGAGGAGAACCTCGCGGCCGAAGACGATCGATGAAATGTGACACCGTCGTGCGATGGTGCCGAACGTGACCTTGAAGTGGAGATGAAACCATGACTCGACCGATGGATTTCACGGCGGTGGCGATTCTTGCCTCGGCGATCTGCTCCGTGGGCTGCTCGCAGGCCCCGGCACCTGCACAAGCGCCTGCGAAGGCGGCCGCGGCGAAGGACTCGGACCACGGCCATTCGCACGACGATGACCACCACCACGCTCATGGGGCCGGTCCCCACGATGGCACGCTCGCCGACTGGGGCGGCGGCAGGTACCACGTGGAATTCACGGTCGACCACGGCAAGAAGGAAGCCGTCATCTACGTCCTCGGTGGCGACGAGAAGACCGCGGCACCGGTGAAGACGGCCGACGGGAAGCTCCTGCTCACGATCCGCGAGCCGGCGTTTCAGGTCGAGCTGGCGGCGAGGCCGCTGGCCGGCGAGGTGGACGGCACGTCGTCGTGCTACGGCGGCACGCACGAGAGCCTCGGCATCGTCCGGGAGTTCGCCGGAACGATCAGTGGCGAGGTCGATGGCACGCCGTTCGCCGGCGAGTTCGCCGAGCAGCCACACGGCGACCACGACCACAAGTAGCGCGATCCCGAGCCGTGGCCCCGTCCGCCATCGAGCCGGAGGCATGCTCGTCGGGCATGCCGCAGACGAGACGCCGTGTCTGGCGTGGTGAGCCCGTGGCCTCGCGGCCGGTCGGCTCTCACACGCCCCGCGCTGCACTCTTCAGCCGGCAATCTCAGCCCATGGAGGCGATTTGCGGTGGGAGCGTTCCGCCGACGCGGCGGATGTCGGCCCCGCGGAAATGTGACGTGGCGTGATCGCGGCGGCATGGGCAAAATGCAGGGCCTCGACGAGGAGCCCCATGCACGAACTGCCGAAGCAATACGACCACCGCGCCGCCCAAGCCCGTTGCCGCACCCTCTGGGACGCGGCCCGTGCCTGGCACGCCGAGCCCGCCGCCCCGGGCGACGACCGGCCGACCTACTCGGTCGTCATCCCGCCGCCGAACGTGACCGGCGCCCTGCACCTCGGCCATGCGCTCAACAACACGCTCCAGGACGTGCTCGTCCGCACGCGGCGGATGCAGGGATTCCTCACGCTCTGGATGCCCGGCACCGACCATGCCGGCATCGCCACGCAGGCCGTGGTGGAGCGGCGGCTGCTCGAAGAGGAGAAGCTCTCCCGGCACGACCTCGGCCGCGAGGCCCTCGTGAGCCGCATCTGGGCCTGGAAGGAGCAGTACGAGAAGCGGATCCTCGGCCAACTCCGCGACCTCGGCGCGAGCTGCGACTGGGATCGCACCCGGTTCACCCTCGACGAGCAGTGTGCGGCCGCGGTCCGCGAGGCCTTCTTCCAGCTCTTCCAGAAGGGCGTCGTCCGCCGCGGCAAGCGGCTCGTCAACTGGGACACGTTCCTTCAGACCGCCGTCAGCGACGACGAGGTGTTCCACGAGCAGGTGAAGGGGCACTTCTGGCACATCCGCTACGACGTGGTCGATCCCAAGCCGGGTGAGCCGGCGAGCGTCACGGTGGCCACCACGCGGCCGGAGACGCTGCTCGGCGACACGGCCGTGGCGGTGCATCCCTCCCCCGCCCTCGCGCTGGATGCCGTCGAGGCCGCGCTCCGCGAGAAGCGGGCCGCTGCGGCGGCGAAGGATCAGCCGGAGATCGACGCGGCCATCGAGGAGCTGGCCGGGCGTCGCCGTGACCTCCTTCCGCACCTCGAGACGCTTGCCGCGATGGCGAAGGCCGGCCGGCAGGTGCGGCTGCCGCTGCTCGGCCGCGCGATCCCGCTCGTGGCCGACGAGTGGGCCAAGCCGGACATGGGCTCGGGCTGCGTGAAGATCACGCCGGCCCACGATCCCAACGACTACGACGTGGGCCGCCGTCGCTCGCTGCCGATGGTGAACATCCTCAATCCCGAGGGCACGCTCAACGCCGAGGCGGGGCCCTACCAGGGGCTCACGATCAGGAAGGCCCGCGAGAAGGTGGTGGCCGATCTCGAGGCCGCCGGCCAGCTCGTGCAGGTGGAAGACCGCGTCATCGAGCTCGCCCATTCGGACCGCTCGAAGACGCCGATCGAGCCCTACCTCGCCGATCAGTGGTTCATCCGCATGGACGAACTCGCCCAGCCGGCGCTCGACGCGGTGACGTCCGGTCGGATCCGGATCGTGCCCGAGCGCTATGCGAAGAGCTACCTCGACTGGCTCTCCGAGAAACGCGACTGGCCGGTGAGCCGCCAGCTCTGGTGGGGCCACCGGATCCCGATCTGGCACGTGGCGGGCGTGGGCGAGGCGGATCTCGCGAAGGCGTTCGCCGGCCGCGAGGGGATGGCCTGGCGGAGCGACGACGCGGGAGGCTGGTTCGTCTGCTCGCGGCACGAGGACATCGGCGTGGAGGCTGTCGCAGGACGACCGCTGGTGCGGGACCCCGACGTGCTCGACACCTGGTTCTCGTCGGCGCTCTGGCCGCACTCGACACTCGGCTGGCCGCGGGAGACCGCCGAACTGGAGACCTTCTATCCGACGAGCGCCCTCGTCACGAGCCGCGACATCCTCACGCTCTGGGTGGCTCGGATGGTGATTCTCGGGGTGTTCGACACCGGCGAGATCCCGTTCCACGAGGTCTACATCCACCCCAAGATTCTCGACCGCTACGGCGAGACGATGAGCAAGAGCAAGGGCAACGGCGTGGACCCGGTCGACGTGATCGACTCGCTCGGTGCCGACGCCCTCCGCTTCGCACTGGCCGGGATGGCGACCGAGACGCAGGACGTGCGGATGCCGGTCGACTTCCAGTGCCCGGCCTGCGGCCACCTCGTCGAGCAGACGGTGCAGAACCGGGTGAAGCCGCGGATCGAGTGCCCGAAGTGCCAGAAGCCGTTTCGCACCCAGTGGGCGTCGGCCGACGCCGATCTCGCGCTTCCCCGTGGCCCGGCCGTGAGCGAGAAGTTCGAGGCCGGCCGCAACTTTTCGAACAAGCTCTGGAACGCCACGCGGTTCGTGCTCATGAACCTGGAGGGGTTCGTCGCTGGACCGGTGGCCGGCGTGGCGTCGGCCGCCGACCTCGCCGCCCTGCCGCTGGAGGACCGCTGGCTGCTCTCGCGGCTGGCGAGCGTCACCCGCGACGCCACCCGGGCGATCGACGAGTACAGGTTCGCGGAGCTCTCCCGCGTGCTCTATGCCTTCGCGTGGGACGAGTACTGCAGCGCCTACCTCGAGCTCTGCAAGGCCCGGCTCGCCGACCCGGCCCGCCGCGATCAGGCCCGGGGCATGCTCCTGCTCGGCCTCGACACGATCCTGCGGCTGCTCCACCCCATCATGCCCTTCGTGACCGAGGAGATCTGGCAGCATCTCGCCGCCGCGACCGGCGGACGGCGGATGCCGTGGGACGCGGCCGCGGAGTCGCTGCCCGACCTGGTGATGCTCGCCCCGTGGCCGCAGGCTCCCGAGGCCTGGATCGACTCCCGCACCGAGACGCAGTTCGGCACGTTCCTGGCCGTCGTGGCGGCGATCCGCGAGATTCGCGCCCGGCAGAACGTGCCACCGAAGACGCGGGTGACCGCGGTGGTGCGGGCGCCGGCCGGGATCGCCGCGCTCCTGGAGCCGATGCGGGCGTCGATCGAGTCGATGGCGGCGGCCGATCTCGCCGCAGTCGGCCCGGACGCCGCCGCCTCGCCGTCGGCCGCGACCGCCTCGGCGGCCGGCTGCGACGTGTTCGTCGACCTCGCCGGGCTGGTGGACGTGGACGCCGAGATCGTCAGGCTGACGAAGGAGAACGAGAAGACCGAGGGGTTCCTCGCCGCGAAGCGGGCGAAGCTCGGCAACGAGTCGTTCACCGCGCGGGCGCCCGAGGCGGTGATCGCCAAGGAGCGGGCCCAACTGGCGGAACTCGAGGACCGGCTCGCCAAGGGGCTTGCGGCGCTCGCGGACCTGCGGCGGCGGAAGGCCGGGACCTGACCCCCTGAAGTTCGCCGGACGCGTCGGGTAGGATGGAACGACCGGGGGGCAGCGGGCCCGCACGGTGTCAGTTCTCCCAGGCGCGGAGCCGGTCATGAGCGTCCAGATGGAACTCTCGCGGATCATCATCAGCGAGATCAACGATCAGCAGGTCGTCTACCTGAAGGAGATCGAGGGGGATCGGACGTTCCCGATCCTGATCGGTCTCTTCGAGGCGACGAGCATCGATCGCCGGGTGAAGCACCATCAGTCGCCGCGGCCCCTGACACACGATCTCCTCGTGGCCGCCGTGGAGCTGCTCGGGGGCGAGTTCCAGGACGTGGTGATCTCCGAACTCAAGGACCACACCTACTACGCCGTGATCCGCGTGCTCAAGGACGGCGAGGTCATCGAGATCGACGCCAGGCCGTCCGATGCCATCGCCGTGGCCGTCACCTGCGAGCCCAACCTCCCGATCTACGTCTCGGAGGAGGTTCTGGAGCACGTCCTCGGCGGGTGACCGGTCGCGGCGGCGGAATCGGGAGCGGTGCCGCCGCGGTTCCGGATGCTCCGGCTCGCCACGGTGCTCAGCGGAGCCGGAGCGTGACCCGCTCGTCGCGGTCGAGCGACATGGTCTCGCCCGCTCGTCGGCCATCCGATTCCGCCTCGATGCGAAGGCGGCCCTTGAAGGCCCTCACCGTGCAGCGGCCGGCGGCGTCGGAGATGGCCGTCTCGTCGGTCGTCCACTCCTTCTCGAAGAAGTCGAGAAAGGCCCTGCCATGGGGCCGGATCGCCCAGCCGCGATCCCAGAAGGCGGCCCGGGGCTTCCAGTGCTCGCCCTCCCAGAATCCCCACGACACCACGCCCGTCACGGCGGGATGGCTGAAGACGGTCAGGAGAAAGTCCTTCGTCCATGCCAGTTGCAGGTCGGCGTCGGCCGTGTCGATGTCGAACTCGGTGATCTGGATCGGCACGCCGAGTTCGCCGAACCGGTCGAGCTTCGCCAGGACTTCCACGGGGCCGGGCGGGTTGCCGCCGAAGTGGGCCTGCTCGCCGATGCCGCCGAGGGGCGCCCCGGAGGCTTTCAGGTCTCGGAGGATGCCCAGGAGCGTGTCGCTCGGGCTCCCCGGACCGTCTCCCTGGAACATCACGTAGTCGTTGTAGAAGAGCCGCGTGCCGGGGGAGTTTCTGGCGGCGATGCGGAACCAGTCGGCCATGGCGTCGCGGCCGAGGATGTCGGTGAAGTCGGTGTGCGCGTAGTTCTCGTTGACGACGTCCCACTCGTCGAGGAGGCCGGCGAGGGTTCGCGTCTGCCCGTCGACGCGCCGCTCGATCTCGGCTCGCAGGCCGGCCGGGTCGCGTTCGAGCTTCTTGAGCCACGGCGGTGACGCCCGCCACGAGGGCCAGACGATCACGTGGCCGCGGACCGACAGGCCGCGGTCGCGGAGCCAGCGGATCGTTCTCATCACGCGATCCCGCCCCTCATCGCCCCCCTCCTCCCACGGCTCCCACTTCAGGTCGTTCTCGAAGACGGCCTTCGTGAAGTGCCGAGCGAGCGTCTCGCGGTAGCGTTCGTCGTCGGGCGTGGTGCCGAGGATGCGATCCGCCCTCACGCAGGTGCCGATGGCGAAGGCATGCCGCTCGAGCCCGACGTGCACGCGGGCTCCGGGCACAGGGCGGCCGTCCGCATCGACCACGGTGACCGTGAGCCCGGCCCTGCGGACACGGTCGATCCGCGTCCGGGCCGCGTCCCGCCACGCGGCGCCGGGTTCGGAGCCTGGGTAGCGGCTGATCGTGCGGGCCAGGCCGGCCGGATCGACGTTCGGTCCGTGGTTGATCAGGGCGAGATTCGCGACCTCCACCTCCTGCGGCGCGAAGCCGAACCGGAGCGCGGCCTGCGCCTCGCCCGCCGCGGCGTCCTTGTCGGCCCGAAACGGCACCGACACGTCGGCCCAGTCGCCCGTGAACGAATGGGAGCACTCCATCAGCTTCCTGTGGTCACCCCCCGACTCCTCGACGACCGCATCGACCTGGGCTTCGCCCGTCTCGTGGCTGCTCGCGATGCGGCGGGCGGAGTAGGTGAGATGGAGCGTGTCGCCGGCCCTGATCGATCCGGTGGTCGGCGTCGGCAGCGACACGTTCCAGGGGTAGGGCGGCTTGCGGGAGGTGATCACCCGGAAGGCGTGGCGGTGCCCCGCATCACCGGCGGTCGGCGTCACCCGGCCAGCGGCCGCCTCGGCCCCGGCGATCGTGGTGGAGGGCTGGGCGGGCAGCAGGTCGATCGGCTCCGCGGCGGCTGTGGCGGCGGCAACGGCCATCAGAAGGGCCGCGTATCGAAGGTTTTCTCGCATGGCAACGAGGCTAATCGGCCATGGGCGGTTCGGCCATCCCACGAACGTGCGACCGTGGCGTACAGTGCAGCGAAACTCGTCGAGTTCGGGGCCGTTCAAGGATGACCCGGCCTTCGTCCGAGCCGCCTGGCAGCGGCATTCACAGGGGTATTCATCATGACCATCTCCGTTCGCTCGTCCGTCGTCCTGGCCGGCCTCGTCGCCGTCGCGACGGGATTCTGTCTTCCCGCGGGGGCGCAGCCACCAGGCGGCCGCGAGGGGGGCCGGGGCATGTTCCGCATGCCGCTCATGACGGCACTCGACACCGACGGCGACGGTGAGATCTCCGCGAAGGAGATCGACGAGGCGCCGGTGCATCTGCGGACGCTCGACGCGAACAAGGACGGCAAGATCACGATGGAGGAGCTTCGCCCTGCCGGCGGCGGACGGGGGGCGTTCGGCGGCGGCCCGAATGGCGGCGCGGGCGGTGGTGCCGGAAGCGAGGAGATGGTCAACCGCCTCATGGAATACGACACCGACAAGGACGGGAAGCTGAAGGCGGAGGATCTTCCCGAGCGGATGCGTGCGATCGTCACCCGGTCGGATGCCAACAAGGACGGCATGGTGACCCGCGACGAACTCGCCGCGATGAGCCGCGGCGACGCGGGGCAGCGGCGAGACCGCCGCGACCGCGAGGACAACGAACGCGAGGACGACGACGACGACGATGACGACGACGACGACGATGACGACGACGACGACGACGAACATGAGCAGGGCGAGCGCATGGAGGGACGCGGGGCTCGAGACGCGGCCGGAGGCGGAGGCCGTCGCCGTCCTCCGGTCGAGGAATGAGCATGGCGGCCGAACCCGTCCGACGCCTCTGTGGACACGCGGTGGCGGTGCTGGTGGTCGCCGGTGCGGTCGGAGGCTGGGGCACGCCAGCCCCCGCCGCCGACTGGCCGCGGTTTCGCGGACCCAATGGCAGCGGCGTGGCCGGTGACGATGCCCCCACGCCCGTCGAGTTCGGCGCCGACCGGAACCTCGCCTGGAGGGTCGAGCTGCCCGGTGACGGCGTGTCGTCGCCGATCGTGGTGGGTGATCGCGTGCTCGTGACCGCGTATTCCGGCTATGGGCCCGGTGGCGGCACCCAACTCGACCTGGTTCGCCACCTCGTCTGCCTCGATCGGCGCACTGGAAAGACGCTCTGGTCGCAGCGTGTCGAGGCGGTCCTCCCCGAGGATTCGTATGCGGGCATGGGCGTGCCGTCCCACGGCTACGCCTCGCACACGCCGGCCTCGGATGGGCGGCGGATCTACGCCTTCTTCGGGAAGTCTGGTGTCCGGGCCTACGATCTCGACGGCACGCTCGTCTGGCAGCGGTCGCTCGGCACCGAGTCCGACCCGCGACACTGGGGATCGGCATCGAGCCCGATCGTCGTGGGGGATCTCGTGGTGGTGACGGCCGGACCCGAGCGGCGGGCGATCGTCGGCCTCGACGCGGCAACTGGCGAGGAGCGATGGTCGGCGCCGTCCGACTCCCTGGGCAGCGTCTGGGGCACGCCGGCGACGGCGACGATCGACGACTCGCGGACCGACATCGTGATCGGGGCGCCCGGCGAGTTCTGGGGCTTGAATCCCGAAACCGGGAAGGTCCGCTGGTATGCCGCCGGAGTGGGCGACGACGGGTTCAACACGAGCGTCGTGGTGAGCGACGGCGTGGCCTACGCCGTCGAGGGTCGCAGCGGCGGATCGATGGCGGTGCGCGTCGGCGGCAAGGGAGACGTGGCCTCCACCAACACCGTGTGGAGCGGCCGTGATGCGAACCGCTTCGGCACTCCGCTCGTCTACCGGGGCCGGCTCTACGTCGTCTCCAGCGGGGTGATCTCGTGCCTCGACGCGGCGACCGGCGGGCGGATCTACCAATCGAGGCTCGGCGGCGGCGCGGGGGGCGGCGGCCGCCGCGGCAGCGACTATTCGTCGCCCGTGGCCGCCGACGGGAAGATCTACTACGTGACCGGCGGCGGCGACGTGCACGTGATCGCGGCGGGAGACACGTTCGAATCGCTGGCGGTCAACAGCCTGCAGGAGGACGGAGAGTCGTTCGCCGCGACACCCGCGATCGCGGACGGCGCGATCTTCATCCGTTCGAGCCGCCACCTCTCCTGTTTCCGGCAGGGTGCCAGGTGATCCACGATGCCACGTGATCAAGGGTCCGCGATGAGTGTCCGCTCGTGGCGGTGGTCGTGCCTGTGCGGCCTGCTGCTCGTGGGGGGCTTCGGCGGAGGGGCCGCGGTGGCGGCGGCCGTGTCGTTCCACCACGACGACGTGCTCGGCACCTCGCTCGAGATCGTCGCCGAAGCGACCGATTTCGCGGCGGCGGCGCGGGCCGAGGCGGCCGTCCTCGGCGAGATCGACCGGCTTGCCAAGGTCTGCAGCACCTACGACCCGGCGAGCGAGATCAGCCGCTGGCTCGACTCCGGCGAGGCCCGCGAGGTGAGCCCCGACCTCGCCGCCATCCTGCGGGCATGCGATCGCTGGCGGAGGGCCAGCGACGGGGCCTTTCATCCCGGCGTGGCCGTCGCGTCACGCGTCTGGCGGGAGGCCGAGCGGGCGGGGAGCGGCCCGGACGAGGCCCAACTGAGGGCCGTGGCGGCGGCGCTGCGGGATGCCCCCTGGACGTGGTGCGGAGCGGCCGTGGCCCCGCGTGCGGCGTCGATCACGGTCGACGGCCTCGGCAAGGGAGCGATCATCGACGCGGCCTGCGCCGCGGCGCTCGGGATCGAGGGCGTGAGCGGGGTGCTGGTCAACCTCGGCGGGGATCTCGCCGTGCGAGGCGGCATGGAGCGGGAGGTGGTCGTGGCCGCTCCCGATCCGGCCGCCGTGGCGGGCGGTTTGCTCGACCGGGTGTCGGTGGCCGACCGGGCGATCGCCACCAGCGGAGATGCGTTTCGGGGCTTCACCGTCGCGGGTAGGCGGCACTCACACGTGATCGATCCCCGGTCGGCCCGTCCTGCCGACGGCGTGCGATCGGCGACCGTCGTCGCGGCCGCCGCCGCCGACGCCGACGCGCTGGCCACGATCTGCTGCGTGCTTTCCCCGCCGGAGTCGATCCGGCTCGTGGAGCGCATCGACGGCGCGTCCTGTCTGATCCTTGACCGCGAAGGCGTCGTGCATGCCTCGCGGGATTGGCGGGGTGAGCGGTTCGGCCCGCGCCGCACGGCGGCGGCCGGCGTGGCCTTCGCAGCCGATGCCGACGGGAAGCCGGACGAAAGGACCCGCGAGTTCGTGCTCGACCTCGAGATCAACCGGCCGGCCGGCGGCGGCCGCTACCGCCGGCCCTACGTGGCGGTGTGGGTCGAGGACAAGGATGGATTCCCGGTGAAGACCCTCCTGCTCTGGGTGCAGCGGGACGGCCAGCGGTGGCTTCCCGACCTCAAGCGGTGGTACCGGGCCGATCGACTCCGCAAGCTCGCCGAGGAGACCGACCTCGTGGCCACGGTCTCGGAGGCCACCCGGCAGCCCGGCCGGCATTCCGTCTCGTGGGACGGCCGCGACAACGCGGGTGCGGCCCTGCCCCCGGGCGAATACACGATCTGCCTCGAGGCGGCCCGCGAGCATGGCACCTACCAGTTCGATCGGCGGACGGTCACGCTGGGCGGCGAGCCGTTCCGCGAGGCCTTCGACGGGGGCACCGAGATCAAGGCGGCGACGTTCGAGGAGCGGGTCGTCGGGGGCGGGCGGTGACCGAGGAGAGCCACATGATCACGCCTCCCGGCGGCCGATCGGGCGACCGCGTGCGACGCGCCACGCGAGCGTTCGCCGCCACCGCCCGCTGGCTGCACATCTATCTCTCGCTCTTCGCTTTCGCCACGATGCTGCTCTTCAGCATGACGGGGCTCACGCTCAACCACCCCGACTGGTTCGGTGCCGGCGAGGCGGTCACCGAGGATTTCTCGGGCGGAGTCGCGGCGGCGCTGCTGGGTGATCCCGATGCCGATCCCGATGGCGGGAGCATCGACCACGAAGCGGTGGCCGCGGCGATCCGGATGGAGCACCGCTTCGCCGGCGGGCTGGCCGACCGGCGGGCTGACGACCGCGAGTGCTCGCTCTCCTGGAAGGGGCCGGGAGTGGCGGCCGACGCCGTGATCGACCGCCGCACGGGCCGCTACACCCTCGCCATCACCCGGCATGGGCTGGTGGCGATCCTCAACGATCTCCACAAGGGCCGCGACACCGGCCCCGCATGGTCGCTGGTGATCGACGTCACGGCGATCCTGCTGACGCTGGTGGCGATCACCGGCTTCGTGCTGATCTTCTTCATCCGCCGCCGCCGGACGGCGGGGCTGGTCGCCGCGGCGGTCGGCACGTTCGTGCTCGTGGTCCTGGCGGTCCGCCTGCTCCTGTAGCACGGGCAGCCCCGACGGCAGGCTGCGGGGGAGGCGCCGGCAAAACTATCGCTCGGCGTGGAGGCCGAAGGCCTTGCGGAGCACGGCGAGCGACGTGCCACCGTGCTCGGCTGCCACGATCACGTTGAGACGGACCTCGCTGGTGCTCACCAGGTCGATGTTCACCCCCGCATCGGCGAGCGGCTTGAAGAGCCGGTCGGCCACGCCGGCGTGGCTGCGGATGCCCACGCCCGTGATCGAGAGCTTGGCGACGTGCGGCACGTCGGCCACCGTGGCGCCGCGGGCCTTGGCGATGCCGTGGGCCACGTCGGTCGCCTTGTCCCGGCTCTCGGCGGGAACGGTGAACGAGATCTCGGCGCGGCCGTTGCGGGGGTGGCTCTGCACGATCATGTCGACCAGCAGGCCGGCCCTGCCCACCTCCTGGAACACGTCCGCCGCCACGCCGGGCGTGTCGGGCAGGTCGGTGAAGGTGACGAGGGCCTGCGAGGAGTCGAGAAGGCAGTCCTCGATGGCGAGATCCTCCATGCCCTCGAGCCGGCGGACGACCTCGAGCGGACTCGACTTCGGCAGGGAGCCGCCCGCCGTGGCGTCGACCGGCTCGCTGCCGGCGTCGTGCAGGCCGAATGCCTTGTGGACCGCCTTGACGGCGGCGGGGCCGTCGGTGCGATCGACGAGCACCGAGATCTTGATCTCGCTCGTGGTGATCATGTGGACGTTGATCTTCTCGGCGGAGAGGGCGGAGAACATCCGCCCGGCCACGCCCTCTTCGGCCTCCATGCCCACGCCCACCACCGACACCTTCGCCATCCGGTGGTCGTGCGACACGCCCTCCGCGCCGATCGCCTTCGCGACCCGCTCGGTCCGCTCCAGGGCGTCGGCGAGGTCGTCCTCGGGCACCGTGAACGAGACGTCGGCCCGGCCCCCCTGCCCCACGTTCTGCACGATCATGTCGACCGCGATGCCCGACTCGGCGAGCGTGGAGAAGAGGGCGTGGCTCGATCCGGGCTGGTCCGGTGCGCCTTCCAGCGTGATCCGCGCCTCGTCCTTGGCGAGCGCCACGCCGCTGACGGGCCGCTTCACCGCCTGGTCGGCGGCGAGGATGAGCGTGCCGGGGATGTCCTTGAAGCTCGACCGCACCACCACCTTCACGCCGAACTTCTTGGCAAACTCGATCGACCGCGAGTGCATCACGCCGGCGCCGAGGCTGGCCAGTTCCAGCATCTCGTCGTACGAGATCGAGCCGAGCCGCCGGGCGTCGGCGAGCATTCGCGGATCGGTGGTGTAGATGCCGTCGACGTCGGTGTAGATCTCGCAGAGATCCGCGTCGAGGACAGCCGCGAGCGCCACGGCCGTCGTGTCGGAGCCGCCACGGCCGAGCGTGGTGATGTTGCCGTTCTGGTCGATCCCCTGGAAGCCGGCCGCGATCACGATCGCGCCCGAGTCGAGCAGCGCTCTCACGTGGTCGGTGGAGATCGACTTGATGCGGGCCTTGGTGTGCGTGCTGTCGGTGCGGATGCCGATCTGGGCCCCGGTCAGGCTCACTGCCTTGTGGCCGGCGGCCTGCACCGCCATCGCGAAGAGCGCCACGCTCACCTGCTCGCCCGTCGAGAGGAGCATGTCCATCTCGCGGGCGCTGGGGCGGTCGCTGATCTCCCTGGCGAGATCGACGAGGATGTCGGTCTGGTGGCCCATGGCGCTGACCACGACCACGACCTGGTCGCCGGCCTGGTGCCGGGCGATCGCCTTCGCGGCGGCCGCCTTGATCTTGGACGCATCAGCGACGCTGGTGCCGCCGAACTTCTGCACGACGAGAGCCATCTGCTGCCTCGACTCCTCTTCTCGGAATGCCTTCAGGAAACGCGACCCAGGAACTCGCCCATCAGCCGCCAGCCGGGCTCGATCCGCTGCCCCGACGCGGCGGCCGCGACCTCGTCGTACGTGCCCTGCCCCGACGGGACGACGCCCCTTCCCGCCACGACGAAGGGCACGTGGCCCCGCGAGTGGGTCTTGGTGGCGATGAACGTGGGGTGGTCGGGGCAGACGAGGATTCGGTGGTCGCCGACCGTGGCGAGATGGGCGGCCAGAGGCGCCACGATCTTCGCGTCGATCGCCTCGATCGCCTTCACCTTTTCGGCGGCATTGCCCTCGTGGCTCGCCTCGTCCGGGGCCTCGACGTGCACGCAGACGAGGTCGGTCGTGGCGAACTCCGCGATCGCGGCCCGGCCCTTGGCGGCGTAGTCGGTGTCGAGGTAGCCGGTGGCCCCGGGCACCTCGAGCCGCTTCCAGCCGGCGAGCGCCGCAAGCCCGCGGAGCAGATCGACGGCCGTGATCATCGTGCCCGACATGCCGTACTTCTCGGTGAACGGCTCGAACGCCGGGGCGCGGCCCACGCCCCAGAGCCAGACGTGCGTGGCGGGTCGCCTCCCGGCCGCGATCCGGGCCCGGTTGACGGGATGGTCGCGGAGCCAGTCGGCACTCCGCGACATGATGTCGGTCAGCAGGCGGCTGCCGGTGCCCCGCGGGAAGTCGTCGATGACGGGCTTGTCCATCAGGTCGTGCGGCGGCGTCGCCCGGAGGCTGCCGTCGAACGGCGCCGCGTCCGCGCGGCCGCGGTGGATCAGCAGGTTGCGGTAGCTGACGCCGGGCGTGAACGTCCAGGCCGCCGCGATCTCGGGAAAGTCTGCGGCCAGCCCCCGCTGGCAGGCGGCGAGGAGATCGGCCGCCTCCGCCGTGGTCACGTGGCCGGCGGTGAAGTCGTCCATCGTCTGGTCGGCGACCGTCACGAGGTTGCACCGCACCGCCCAGTCGTGCGGCCCGAGCACGATGCCCTGGGCCGCAGCCTCCAGCGGCGCCCGGCCGGTGAAATACGTCAGGGGGTCGTAGCCCATCAGGCTCATGCAGGCCACCTCGGAGCCGGGTGGCAGTGACTCCGGCACGTGGTTTGTGAGCCCGACGCGGCCGCGGGCGGCGAGGGCGTCGAGGGCGGGCGTGCGGGCGGCCTGGAACGGCGTGCGGCCCCCGAGCGACGCCTGGGGGGCGTCGGCGGCACCGTCGGGGATCACGATCAGGTATTTCATGGGGGCTTTCGATCGTCGGTCGTGTCAGTCGTCGAGCACGCCCAGGCAGACGGTCGCCCCGGAGACGACGTCCGACGCGTCGATGTGGGCCACGGCCCCGGCCACGGCGTTGGTGCTGCAGGCGTGCGTCATGATCACGAGCGGCACGCCGTCGGCCGCCGCCGGATCCCGCTGGATCACCGAGGCGATCGAGATGCCGTGCTCGCCGAGGATTCCGGTGATCCGCGACAGCACGCCGGGCCGGTCGTCCACGCGGACGCGGAGGAAGTGCTTCTGGACCATGTCGGCGCCGGCGATCCGGGCCGCCGGGCTGTCGGGATCGAGCACCCCGGTGGTGCGGAAGGTGATCGCCGTCCGGCCGACCACGGTGTCGATGATGTCGGCCACCACCGCCGAGGCCGTGGGCATCTGGCCCGCGCCGAGGCCGTGGAAGAACATCCGCCCCACGGCGTCGCCGACGATGCTCACCGCGTTGAACGCGCCGCGGGTCTCGGCCAGAGGAGTGCCGATCTTCACCAGGGCCGGTGCCACCCGCATCGCGAGCCGGCCTTCGCTGCGGCTGGCGATCGCCACGAGGCGGATCCGGTAGCCGAGTTCCGCGGCCGAGGCCATCAGGTCGGCATCGACGCCCTCGATGCCGGTCCTGGGAATCTCGCCCCACGGCACCCAGACGCCGAAGGCGAGGTGGGCGAGGATCGCGAGCTTCTGGGTGGCGTCGGTGCCGTCCACGTCCATCGAGGGGTCGGCCTCGGCGAAGCCCTTGGCCTGTGCGAGATGGAGGACATCGGCGTAGTCGGCCCCCTCTTCCTCCATCGTCGAGAGGATGAAGTTGCTCGTGCCATTGAGGATCCCGCGGATGCTCTCGATGCGATTGGCCGCGAGACACTCGCCGATCGCCGCCACGATCGGGATTCCGCCGGCGACCGCGGCCTCGAAGGCGATCGAACGGCCGTGCCTGCGGGCGATCTCGAAGAGCTCCGGACCATGCTCCGCGAGGAGTGCCTTGTTGGCGGTGACCACGTCCTTCCCGTGTTCCAGCAGGTCGATCATCATCGACCGGGCCGGCTCGAGCCCGCCGACGAGCAGGGCCGCCACCGAGATCGACGGATCGCGGGAAACCGTGCGGATGTCGGCGGAGACGCGATCGGCAGGCAGCGGCAGCCCTCGGTCGCGGCCCACGTCGCGGCACACGGCCCGCTCGACGACGATCGGCCGGCCGGCCTGCCGGGTGATGTGGTCGGCCGACTGCACGAGCAGGCGGACCACGCCCGAGCCAACGGTGCCGAGGCCGACGACACCGACGCGGACGGGTTCGGACATGGCGGGGTGGAGGCTCCGGGGGCGGGAAGGGACGAACGCCGATCGTAATGAGCGTAGGCCGGTGTCGGAAGCGTGGCAGTGCCTCGGCGGCCGAACCGGGGGCCGGAGGTGACGGTCGTGCGGGTCGCAGGGGCCTCCGCCGGGCCTCAGCCCGCCGCCGCCAGGCTCGTCCGCGACAGGGGCCCCGTGTCGTAGAGCCCCGACGACACGAACGCGGCCACGTCGAGGATGTCGACCAGGCCGTCGGCATTGAAATCCCCGTCGGCCCAGCTGGACGACGTCCCGGTGTCGAAGCGTCCGGCGGACACGACGGTGGCCACGTCGAGGATGTCGACCGTGAAGTCGGCGTTGGCGTCGCCGGCCGCCGTGAAGACGACCGTCGTCTCGCTCGTGGCAATGCGGCCGGCGGCGTTGGTGATCGTGACCCGCAAGGTGTGGCTGCCCGGCTCGGTGAACCGTGCGACCGTCGCCTTGGCGGCGTTCGAGCCGTTCGCGTCGAACGTCACCCCGCCCGGTCCGGCGTGCAGCGTCCACGCGTAGCGGAGGGAGGACTCGCCGCCGTCGTCGCTGCCAAGCACCGTCAACGGCACCGCTGCCGAAGCCGTCACCGCCGCCGCCGCCGCCGGTCTGGAGACGACGGGGGCCGCCGCCGCCTTCACCGCGTAGACGTTCGGCGGCGCGGGGATCGCCATGTCCTGCCCGATGAAATAGCCCGTGTGCGGCGGCTGGTTGTAGCCGACGTTCTGCCAGGCCACCGCCGTGCGGTACTGGGTGTCGTGCATCAGGGTCGGCAGCCTGATCTGGGAGGCGATCGTGGTCGACCAGATCTGCAGGGCCGTATTGTCGCTCGTCCGCCAGACCACCTCCTCCCGCCAGTCGCCGTAGAGGTCGGCGGTCAGGCAGGGGGTGTTCTTCGTGCCGTTGTTGCCGGACAGCCCTGCCGGCGCGAACACGTAGTTGGAACGGGCGCCCGTGTTCGTCGTCAGGCTGATCCGCCAGTCGGAAATGGTCGTGCCGTCGAGCAGTTCGCGGAGCGGGTCGCCGTCCCACCAGATGCCGAAGTTCTGAAACATGTTCGACACCTTGTCCTGGATCCGCGTGCCGTCGGCGGCGTAGATCCCGGCGTCGGAACTGTTCCACATCTCGAAGCCTGGATAGCGGGGGTCGATGTCGAACGCGCACCCCCGGCCCACGTCCCCCGTGCCCGGCACGAAGGCGATCAGAGCGCCCGTGGCGGCATCGCGGAGATCGCCCCCCTTGCCCTGATGCGCCGACTCGGACTCGTGCACCTGGTAGACCTCGAGCCCCGGCCGGCTCGGCACCATGTCGGACATGTGGAGCGCGTCGCCGTGGCCGAGGCCCGTCGTGTAGAGAGGCTTGCCGTCGTCGTTGACCGCCATCGCGCCGTAGGTGACCTCGTCGCGGCCGTCGCCGTCGACGTCGCCGATCGTGAGCGAGTGGGCGCCCTGCCCGCGATAGCCGGCGAGTGCGCCGGTCGTCGAGTTGCCGGTGTCGAAGATCCATCGCTGCGTGAGCTGCCCGGCGCGGTAATCCCAGGCCGTGAGCACGGTTCGCGTGTAGTAGCCGCGGCACATCAGCAGGCTGGGCCGCTGGCCGTCGAAGTAGCCGACGCCGGCGAGGAAGCGGTCGACGCGGTTGCCGTAGCTGTCGCCCCAGGCCGACACCGTGCCGCGGGGCACCTGGTAGTTGGCCGTGGCCAGCGCCCGCCCCGTGAGGCCGTCGAACACGGTCAGATACTCGGGGCCCGAGAGCACGTACCCCGCGGAAGTTCGATAGTCATCGGTGACCTTCGCGGTGCCGAGGAGCACCGGCTGGCCGGTGCCGTCGATCGTGCCGGGGGCCGTCTTCACGCCCATCTCGGCCCGGCCGTCGCCGTCGAAGTCGTAGGCGATGAACTGGGTGTAATGCGCGCCGGCGCGGATGTTGCGGCCGAGGTCGATTCGCCAGAGCCGCGTGCCGTCGAGTTCGTAGGCGTCGAGGAAGACATGGCCGGTGTAGCCAGACTGGCTGTTGTCCTTGGCGTTGGACGGATCCCACTTGACCACGAGCTCGTAGTCGCCATCGCCGTCGAGATCGGCCGCACTCGTGTCGTTGGCGGCGTAGGTGTAGGTTTCACCCGTCGGGGTCACGCCGGACGGCGGGATCTGCAGCGGCACCGTGCGGTACTGCCGGACCGGTGCGTTGGCCGGAAGTGTGAACGACTCGCTCGCCGCCCCCTCCACGCCGTTGATCACCGGCCGGATGAACCATGCGTTCGACTTCGTGGTGGTGACGCTCGAGTCGGTGAAGTCGGTCGTGGCGGTGAGCGGCGTCGAGTTTCGCTTCACGGCCGCCGCGCCGTCGGTGGACCGGTAGACGTTGAAGGCGATGTTCGCCGGGTCGGTCCCCAGCATCCGCCAGTTGATGTACGCCCGCGACGAGCCCGTGGAGATGGCGTTGACGCCGCGGGTGAGGTACTCCACCTGGCGGGCCGGGAGCGCCTCGGCGGCCGGCGTCGGCAGCACGCCTGCATCGATGGCGAGAACCTGTCGCGACTCCAGCCGCTCGATGGCCAGGCCGAGACCCGGGCTGGCACGTCGCTGGCGGTGGCGCGGACGCATGGTCGCTCGTTCTGCCCCGGGGTTCGCCTGTTCTTTCGGCTGCAAAGCCCCGCTTCCATCAGTCTCCCGACGGGCGGCCCCTGTGGCAAGGCGAGGGCCGCCGGTCTGGATACGACGCCTCGGAACGGATGGTTCCCGGGCCCGATCAGCGTCGCCGGTATGCGGCGGCCGCCGCTGCCAGGAAGGTCCCGGCGAGCAGCGACCACGTGGCCGGCTCCGGCACGGCGGCGACACCCGACACACCCGGGGCCGAGTTGTAGTTGCCCGCGTCGTAGAAGCCCGTGGCGAAGAAGTCGGCGGCATCGAGGATGTCGACGATGCCGTCGTAGCTGAAGTCGCCCTCGCTCCAGATCGCCGGGGAGCCGGTGTCGAACTTGCCGCCAGCGAGGAAGTTGGAGGCGTCGAGGATGTCGATCGACCAGTCGATGTTGGTGTCGCCGGGGGCGGCGTAGGCCACCGTCAGCGAGCCATCGCCGTTGTCGAGCC
>CAIKWU010000441.1 GCA_903831155.1 uncultured Planctomycetaceae bacterium
CAACGACGCGATCCGGGAGGTGCTGGAGAAGACGCTCGGCGTGCCGCTCTTTCAGGAGCAGGCGATGCGGCTGGCGGTGGTGGCGGCGGGATTCACGCCGGGCGAGGCCGACCAGCTCCGCCGGGCGATGGGCGCCTGGCGGCGGCCGGGCGTGATCGACGAGTTTCACCGGAAGCTCGTCGACGGCATGCTCGCCCGCGGCCTCTCGAAGCAGTTCGCCGAGCAGGTCTTCAACCAGATTCGCGGCTTCGGCGAGTACGGCTTTCCCGAGTCGCACGCCGCGAGCTTCGCGCTGCTCGTCTACGTGTCGGCGTGGCTGAAGTGCCATCACCCGGCGGCCTTTACGGCGGCGCTCCTCGGCAGTCAGCCGATGGGTTTCTACGCGCCCGCGCAGCTCGTTCGCGATGCGAGAGCCCATGGCGTGACGGTGCTGCCGGCCGATGTGAACGCGAGTGGCTGGCAGGCGTCGCTCGAGACTTCACCGCAGCCGGGGCGGCGCGGCCAGCGTGCCGGCGGTCCGGCGATTCGGCTCGGGCTCGAGCAGGTGCATGGCCTCGGCGAGGCGGCGGGACGGCGGATCGAGACGGCCCGCCGCGATGGGCCCTTTCGGCTGCCGCGGGATCTCGCGCGGCGGGCGGAGATTGATCGCGAGTCGCTGTTGCATCTGGCCCGCGCAGGCGCGCTCGCCTCGCTCGGCCTCGACCGCCGCCGTGCCGTCTGGGAGGCGCTCGCGCCGCAGGAACGCGTTGGCCGGCAACCGCTCCTCGACGGGCTCGACGACGATCCGGACGACGACGCCATGCTCCTGCCGCCGACGACCAGGCAGGAGGAGGTGATCGCCGACTACCGCACCGGCGGGCTCTCGCTCGAGGCCCATCCCCTCGAGTTCGAGCGGGAGTGGCTCGAATCGATCGGCGTGGCGCCGATCGCCGAGGCGGTGGCGGCGCCGGAGGGGCGTCGCGTGAAAATCGCCGGCATCGTGCTCACTCGACAGCGGCCGGCGACGGCCAAGGGACTGTTTTTTCTCACGATCGAAGACGAGACGGGCGCGGCCAACGTGGTCGTCTACCCGGATGTCTGGGAGGCGGCGCCGCACCCGGCCCGCCGCGCGGCGGTTCTGGTGGTGCACGGCCGGATCCAGCGTCGGGGCGCGGTGGTGCACGTGCTGGCCACGCAGCTCGAGGCCGCGGTGCCGGCTCGCACCGGGCCACACGCCGGCCTGCCGTCGTGCCCCTCGTCGCCGCTCGCGGCGCTGCCGAGAATGTCGCGGGATTTCTGCTAGAACACGCGTCATGCTTGCCGCGTCCGCCCCTGTCGTCCGCACCGATCTCCCGCTCGGGCCGCCGATCCGCGGCAAGGTTCGCGACTGCTACCGGTTCGCATCGCCGGCGCACGGCGACACGATGCTGATCGTGAGCACCGACCGGATCAGCGCCTTCGACTGGATCCTGCCCACGCCGATTCCCGACAAGGGCAAGGTGCTCACCGCGATCTCGGCGTTCTGGTTCGACCTGCTCTCTCGCGGGCCCGAGCCGATCGCCCATCACCTGATCACGACCGACATCGACGCGATGGGCCTGCCGGCCCAGGTCGACCGCGAGCCGCTCCGGGGCCGCACGATGCTCGTGAAGCGGGCCGAAGTAATCCCGTTTGAGTGCGTGGTTCGCGGCTGGCTCGCCGGCTCCGGCCTCGCGGAGTATCGCGCGAGCGGCACGGTCTGCGGCGAGCCACTCCCCGCGGGTCTCGTCGCCGGTGGCCGGCTGCCGGCCCCGATCTTCACGCCGGCGACCAAGGCCGAGAGCGGCCACGATGAAAACGTGTCGTTCGCGGTCATGTCCGAGCGGATCGGAGCTGGTCTCGCCGACACCCTCCGAGGCAGGAGCCTCGAGGTCTACGCCCGCGGCTCGGCCCACGCGGCCTCCCGCGGGATCGTGGTCGCCGACACGAAGTTCGAGTGGGGCCGGCTCCCCGACGGCAGCGTGATCCTCGTCGACGAGGTGCTCACGCCGGATAGCTCCAGATTCTGGCCGGCAGCCGCCGCCGGATCGGGCCGGGTGCCCGACTCCTTCGACAAGCAGTTCGTCCGCGATTGGCTGGAGGGCAGCGGCTGGGACAAATCGAGCGAGCCCCCCGTCCTGCCCGCCGACGTGGTGGCGATGACCCGCGGCAAGTATCTCGAAGCCTGCCGCCTCCTCACCGGGGTGAATCCGGCCGGCGTGACCTGACACCATTCGCCGGGAAAACGGCGGTGTGGCACGGTCGAGAAACGGTCTAGGGGTGCCTCGGCAGGCCAACTAGAATCGCGGCTGCGATTGGTGCTCGATCCCCGCGTTGTTCGGACCTCCTGATGCTCCGCTACTGGACCGCCGGCGAATCCCACGGCCCCGCCCTCGTCGCTCTCGTGGACGGCTTTCCCGCAGGCATGGCCGTGGACAAGGCCGCGATCGACCACGAGCTCCAGCGGCGGCAGGGCGGCTATGGTCGCGGCGGCCGGCAGCGGATCGAGACCGATACCGTCACGTTCCTGTCCGGACTCTGGAAGGGCGTCACGCTCGGCAGCCCGCTGGCGCTCGAGGTGATCAACAGGGATGCGAAGCTCGAGCGGCTGGAGGAGGTGGAGCGGCCCCGGCCCGGCCATGCCGACCTGCCCGGCTCGATCAAGCATCTCGGCGGCGTGCGGGCGGTGCTCGAGCGGGCGAGCGCCCGCGAGACGGCGGCCCGCGTGGCGGCCGGAGCCCTCGCGAAGCAGCTGCTCTCGGCATTCGGCATCGAGGTGGCCGGCTGGGTGACCGAACTCGGGCCCATCGTGCTGGGTGGCCGCGCCGGCTCGCTCGGCGAGCTCCGCGGCCTCCGCGACACCAGCGAGATCTACTCCCTGCATCCCGAGCGCGATCCCGAGGTCACGGCGCTGATCGACCGCGTCGGCAAGGAGGGCGACACGCTCGGTGGCATCGTCGAGGTGCGCGTCGATGGCCTGCCGGTCGGCCTCGGCACCCACGCCCAGTGGGACCGCAAGCTCGACGGGCGGCTCGCCCAGGCGGTGATGGCGGTGCAGGCGATCAAGGGCGTCGAGATCGGCATGGGCTTCGAGGCGGCCCGCCGCCGCGGCTCCGAGGTGCACGATCCCATCGCATTCGACCCGACGACCCGCGACACCCACACGCTCGGGTTCACGCGTCCGACCAACAACGCCGGCGGCCTCGAGGCCGGCATGACCAACGGTCAGCCGCTCGTCGTGCGGGCCGCGATGAAGCCGATCAGCACGCTTCGCAAGCCGCTTGGCTCGGTGAATCTCCGCACGAAGGAGCCCGAGGAGGCGGCCTACGAGCGGAGCGACGTGTGCGCCGTGAGCGCCGCGAGCGTGATCGTGGAGAGCGTGGTGGCGTTCGAGGTGGCGGCGGCGCTCGTCGACAAGTTCGGCGGAGACAGCGTCGAGGAGATGAAGGCCCGCTGGGCCCTCTATCTCCAGCTGGCCCGGGGGCAGTGAGTTCGCCGCGCGGAGCGCGGCGGCGGAGGAACAGGGATGTTCATCGAGCGGTCGGCCGGGAGGATTCGCCGCGCGCGGGCCACGTTTGTGGTGCTCGGCCTGCTGCCGTTCGCCGCGCTCGCCGGCTGGGCCGTGCAGAGGCGGTCGGCCGGCCATCGCGAGGAGATTCGCGGCCGTTGGCAGCACGCGGTGGGGCTCGGGATGTCGATCGACGCGGTGGAGCATCCGCGTCCGGGCGTGACACGGGCCCGCGGGGTCTCGATCGTCTCGCCGACCGGTGACCGGCTCGCGGAGTTTCCGATCGTCGAGGTGGAGACGGCCGTGGGGGAGGATCGCCTGCGGATCGACGTGGTGCGGCTCGATGCGCGGACGGCCGGGGCGATCGGTGAGCTCGCGCGGGAGTGGCTGCGTCGCGATGCCCGTCATCCGCGGAACTGCGTGATCGACGTTGCCGACGTTTCCTGGGCCTCCACCGATGCGGACGCAGGCGCCGGCGGCGAGCAGTCGAGTCGCCGGCTCCGCGTGGAGTGCGTGGCGCAGGAGGGCACGCGGGCAATCCGGGCGACGCGCGGGACGGGCGACGACGACCTCCTGCGGGTGGTGCGATCGGTCGTGTCTGCCGCCGACGGCGAAGCCGGTGAGCGGCTCGAGGTCGAGGCGGCCTTCGAGGATGTCGTTCCGCTCGACGTGGTCGTGGCGCTGGCCGGATTGGGCGAGGGGCCGGCGGTCGTGCTCGGCGACCGGGCGACCATCTCCGGACGGTGCGCTGCCGTGGTCGATGGGGAGGGTTCGCGTGGCGAGGCGAGCGGCCGGCTTCGGTCGGTCGACCTTGCACGATGCGTGGTGCCACTCGGCGCGCGGGCGGCCGGAGAGGCGAGCGTCGATGTGGACCGCCTCTCCTGGCGGGCCGGACGGATCGTCGACGCGGCGGCACGATGCCGCGTCGGGGCCGGATGGGTCGACACGTCGTTCTACGATCGGATCGCGATGGCACTCGGCTGCCGTCCCGCGCGGGCGGCGGCCGAAGGCGGCGGTCGGCGTTTCGATGCGGCCGGATTCGTCGCGCGGGTCGAGGGCGGAGGCGTTGTCGTCGGGGCGTTGCCCGATACCCCACGGGCTCTCGCGGTCGTCGACGGGGCCGTGCTGCTGGACGAGCCGCCGAACGCCGTTCCGTTCGAACGGTTGGCGTGGGTGCTCTCGCCGCCGTCAGCCGCCTTCGTTCCCGCCGGCGGTGCCGGAGCCTGGCTCATGTCGGTCCAGCCCCGTGAGGGGGGTGATCGGGAGGCGAGCCTGCCGGGGAACGGGGCGGCGGAGCGGCCTGCCAAGGGTTTTTGACCGCTTTTTGACGCACATTGGACGGGAACATGACCGGTTGCCGCTGCCGGCGGCTGGGCCGACGTGGCACACTTCTGGCACGCCGGTGAACACCGGATCGGACGCGGGCGTCGCACATGCCGCGCGTTTCTTCCCCCTGCGAGGCCGCACGATGCCGTCCACCGACAACGACCAGAGCCAGTTCGAGACCGATTCGCCCATGATGGCCGCTGCCGGGGCAGCCGTCGCGGATCCGCCGGACGACTTCGGCAGGACGGCGATTCACGACCCGCGCGCCGCCACGACGGAGCGCGACGCCGCCGTCGAGCCGCGCCGTGAGGGGGGCGGGGATCGGTGGAGCGACCTCGACTGGCCGGCCGTGATCTGGATCGGCGGCATCCACGTGGCGGCCCTCGCGGCCCCCTTCTTCTTCACGTGGTCGGGCCTGGCGATCTGTCTCGCGCTGTACTGGGTCACGGGCTGCCTGGGAGTCTGTCTCGGATACCACCGGCTGCTGACGCACGGCAGCTTCCAGACGTCGGGGCCGATGCGGTTTTTGTTCGCGTTTCTCGGCGGCGTCTCCGGAGAAGGCTCGGCCGTGACCTGGGTCGCGAACCACCGCAAGCACCATGCGTTCAGCGATCAGGAGGGCGATCCGCACTCGCCGCGGGATGGAGGTTTGTGGTCCCACATGCTCTGGATGTTTCCCAGCCACACGGCCGAGGAGCTCGCTTCGCACTCGAAGCGCTGGGCACCGGACCTCGTGAAGGACAAAGGGGTGCTGTTTCTGCACAACACCTTCCTGCTCTGGCACATCCTCATCGGGGCCGCCCTGCTCGCCTCGGGCTGGCTGCTGTACGACCGGTACACCGGGATCTCGTGGCTGACATGGGGCCTGGCGGTGCGGATGGTGATCGTGTTCCACGTCACGTGGTTCGTGAACTCCGCGACCCACATGTGGGGCTATCGGAACTACGAGACGACCGACGACTCCCGGAACCTCTGGTGGGTCGGCCTGCTCGCCTTCGGCGAGGGCTGGCACAACAACCATCACGCCTACCAGCGGATGGCGGCGCACGGCCATCGCTGGTGGGAGGTCGATCCGACCTACTGGGCGATTCGGGCGTTGGAGGCGGTCGGCCTCGCCTGGGACGTGGTGCACACGCCCCACGGCATCGGTCGCAAACCGGCCCGTCAGGCCGCCGTCCGGCAGGCCTGAAAAGGGGATTGGTTGCATTTTCGGCCGAGCCGAGTAGACTGCCCCCCGAATCCAATCATCACACAATCAATGCCACCCGTGGCGGGTGGAGTCGGCTGATGTCGCTCACCAAAGAACGCAAAAAGGAACTGATCGGTGCTCACAGGCGGGGAACCGCCGACACCGGTTCTGCCGAGATCCAGATCGCCCTCCTGACGGGTCGGATCTCACATCTGACGGACCACTTCAAGAAGCATTCAAAGGACTTCGCCAGCCGGCGGGGTCTGCTCATGATGGTGAGTCGTCGACGCAGGCTCCTCGACTACCTCAAGCGGATCGCACCGCAGCGGTATCTCGACATCATCCGCCGCTTGGAGATCCGCAAGTAGCGGATATCCCCGGGGTTCCGGGGAACTTCGGCTGGCGTTGGTTGCCAGGTCAAACCGGTCGTTCGCGGCGTTCTGCCTGCGACGTCCGCTGGCCGTGCTGACCGGATTCGGGCGGGTGCTCTCTGGGCGTCCGTCGTGATCGACATCAGAGCCGCCCCGTCCTTGGTCGACCTCCGTGGTCGCGGACGCGGCGGACACAGAAGAGGAAGGAAACAAGACGTGAAGCAGCGAGTGGAACGGCAGATCGGCGACAGCACCCTGGCGATCGAGACGGGCTTCCTGGCGAAGCAGGCGGCGGGCAGCGTGCTCGTCAGCTACGGCGAGACGGTGGTGCTCGTCGCCTCCGCGACCGGCGCGCCCCGGCCCGGCATCGACTTCTTTCCGCTCACCTGCGATTACCGCGAGCGGGTCGCCGCCGCCGGCAAGTTTCCCGGTGGCTTCCTCAAGCGTGAGGGCCGTCCGACGCTCAAGGAGACCCTCACCGCGCGGCTGATGGACCGCCCCATCCGGCCGCTCTTTCCGGAGGGCTTCTTCGACGAGGTCCAGATCCAGGCCAACGTGTTGGCCGCCGACCGGCAGAACGATCCCGACGTGCTCGCCATGATCGGTGCGTCGGCCGCGCTCTCGATCTCGCCCCTGCCCTTTCACGGCCCGATCGGCAGTGTCAGGCTGGCCCAGATCGACGGCCGGTTCGTGCCGTTCCCCACGATCGACCAGCTCGAGGAGAGCGATCTCGACCTCGTGGTCTCCGGCAGCCCGACCGCGATCTGCATGATCGAGGGTTTCGCCCGGGAGATGCCCGAGGACCGCATGCTCCAGGCCCTCGACGAGGCCCACCGGATCATCCGCGTGATCTGCGAGATGCAGGAAGAACTCGTCCGCAAGGCCGGGAAGCCGAAGAAGGAGTACGTGCTGGCCGATTACTCGGCCCTCCGTGACACCCTCACGCGCGATTTCCTCGGCGACCTGAAGGCCGCCAAGGCGATCATGGGCAAGCAGGATCGCGGGCAGGCCGTGAAGGCGCTCCGCGAGCGGGCCAAGGCCGCGGTCGCGCCGACCGAGCCTGCGTTCGGGTTCAAGCCCGGGGCGGCTGGTGGCGTCAGCGACTCCGACTTCGCCCACGTCTGGCACGCGC
This sequence comes from uncultured Planctomycetaceae bacterium, assembly GCA_903831155.1. Lineage (GTDB taxonomy): Bacteria > Planctomycetota > Planctomycetia > Pirellulales > UBA1268 > QWPN01. Next base: position 7,524 of record CAIKWU010000441.1, read on the forward strand.
TCGAGGAGCGGGCGGTCCGCGAACTGATCCTCGAGGGCAAGCGTCCCGACGGCCGCGACCACAAGACCCTCCGGGCGATCCACTGCGAGGTCGACATGCTCCCGCGGGTGCACGGCTCCGCGCTCTTCCAGCGTGGCGAGACCCAGGCGCTCGTCACCATCACGCTCGGCACCGGCCGGGACGAGCAGCGGGTCGACGGACTGATCGACGAGTACTCGAAGAAGTTCATGCTCGACTACTACTTCCCGTCCTACTCGGTCGGTGAAGTGCGACCGATCCGCGGTCCCGGCCGTCGCGAGTTCGGCCACGGGGCGCTGGCGGAGCGGAGCGTGAAGCCGGTGCTGCCCGATCCGGACGTGTTCCCCTACACGATCCGCGTGATCTCCGACATCCTCGAGTCGAATGGCTCGAGCTCGATGGCGAGCGTCTGTGGTGCGACCCTCGGCCTGATGGCCGCCGGCGTGCCGATCTCCCATCCGGTGGCCGGCATCTCGGTCGGACTGGTCAAGGAGAACGACGATCGCTGGGTGCTCCTCACCGACATCATCGGTGACGAGGACCACTACGGCGACATGGACTTCAAGATCGCCGGCACGCAGAACGGCATCACCGGCATCCAGCTCGACCTCAAGATCACGGGCATCTCGCCGGCGATCATCGAGGCCACGCTCCGGCAGTCCCGGGAGGCGCGGCTCGACATCCTCCGGTCGATGCTCTCGGCGATCCGCCGGCCGCGTCCGGAGATCTCGGTCTGGGCCCCGCGGCTCCTGCGGACGCGGATCGATCCCCAGAAGATCGGCCTCCTGATCGGTCCGGGCGGGAAGACGATCCGTGCGATCCAGGAACAGACCGGTGCCAGCATCGACGTCGAGGACGACGGCACGGTGACCGTCGCCAGCCACGACGCCGAGGGCGCGATGGCGGCGATGGCCCAGGTCGAAGCCCTCACGGCGTCGATCCAGGTCGGCCGGATCTACGAGGGACGGGTGACGAGCATCAAGGACTTTGGTGCCTTCGTCGAGCTTGTTCCGGGCAAGGACGGCCTCTGCCACGTCAGCGAACTCTCCGACGAGTTCGTGAAGAACGTCGCGGATTTCTGCCGGATCGGCGACGTCATGCGGGTCAAGGTGATCGCGGTCGACGATCAGGACCGGGTGAAGCTGAGCCGCAAGGCCGTGCTGCGTGAGCAGGCCGAAGCTGCCGGCAACAACCCGCCGGCTGAGTGACGCGAGTTCACGGGGCCTCGTGAGGGGCGGATCCGCCATGTCGTCCGACGACGATCGCGACCGCTCCCGCGCAGAAACCTATGCGGAGTTTGCGGCTCTCGTGGGCGGCCTCGCCCACGAGATCCGCAACCCGTTGTCGACGATCCGGCTCAACATGGAGCTGCTCGCCGAGGACTTCGAGAAGACCGACCCCGACTCCCCGACGAAGCAGCGGGACCGCCGAGCGAAGGCCAAGATCGACCTCGTGCGGCAGGAGTGCGACCGGCTGCAGAAACTGCTCGGCGACTTCCTCGACTTCGCCCGGCAGGAGTCGCTGACGCTCGAGCCGGGCAGCCTCAACGCCGAGGTCGACCAGACCCTCGATTTCTTCTCGATCCGCGCGAAGGACGCCGGGGTCGAGATCGTCCGCTATCTGGACCCCGAGCTGCCGACGGTTCGCCTCGACCGCGAGACGTTCCGGTCGGCCCTGCTCAATCTCCTGCTCAACGCCGTGCAGGCGATGGAGGGGCATGGCGGGCAGATCGTCGTCCGCACCCGTCCGGCGGGGCTGGGGGTGCTGCTTGAGCTCATCGACACCGGTCCGGGCATGGACGCCGAGACGCTCGGCAAGGTGTTCGGGGCCTTCTACACGACCAAACAGGGCGGCTCCGGCCTCGGCCTGCCGACGTCGCGGAAGATCGTCGAGGCTCACGGCGGTACGATCGACGTCGAGAGCGCGCCGGGCCGCGGAACCAAGGTCACGATCTGGCTGCCCGCCCCGCCCCGCCTTCCGAAGGCGGGCCGCCCCGCCGAGGCCGGGCCGTGAGGTCGGCCGCAACTGGACGCCCGCCCCTCAGCCTCCGTACCATCGCCTTCATGTCCTCGTCGCCGACACCGGTTTCCGCCCCCACCGACGCCCCCGAATCGACGGCGGGCCCCGCCACGATGCGGGTGCTCGTCGTGGACAACGACATCGTCCATGCCCGCACGATGGGCGAGGTGCTCGGCCGGCTCGGCCACCACGTCACGGTGGTCGGCAGCGGCACGGAGGGTAGCCGTCGGATCGAGGGCGAGGCGTTCGACATCGTGGTCACCGACCTGATGATGAACGACATCGGCGGCCTGGAGATCCTGGCCCGCGCGAAGAAGGCTTCAGCGGATACCGAGGTGATCGTCGTCACCGGCCACGGCACGATCCCATCGGCCGTCTCGGCGATGCAGCAGGGGGCGTTCACCTACCTCCAGAAGCCGCTCGACATGGCCCACCTCCGCGCCGCGGTCGAGAAGGCCGCGGAGGGCGTCCGCTTGCGGCGCCAGAACCTCGAACTCAACCGTCGGCTCGACGAGAAGTTCGGCTTCGAGGGGGTGGTGGGGTCGAGCCCGCAGCTGCTCGGGCTCATCGAGCGGCTCAAGCGGATCGCCCCGACCGACGCCACGGTGTTGATTCAGGGCGAGACCGGCACGGGCAAGGAGCTCGTGGCCCAGGCGGTGCATCAGAACAGCCCGCGGAAGGCGAAGCCGTTCGTGGCCCTCAACTGCGCGGCCCTCAGCGAGAACATCCTCGAGAGCGAGCTCTTCGGCCACGTCCGGGGGGCGTTCACCGACGCCTCCGCCGACCGGATCGGCAAGTTCGAGTACGCGAATGGCGGCACGCTCTTCCTCGACGAGGTCGGCGACATGCCGATGGCGACGCAGATCAAGCTGCTGCGGGTGCTGGAGTCGGGGGAGATCACCAGGGTCGGCTCCAACACGCCGGTTCGCGTCAACGTCCGCATCCTCTCGGCCACGAACCGGAACCTCGAGGATGCGATCGCCGGGGGCGGCTTTCGCAGCGATCTCTACCACCGGCTCAAGGTGGTGACGATCGCCATCCCGCCCCTCCGCGACCGGGCCGGCGACATTCCGCTGCTGATCGAGCACTTCGTCAAGCAGTTTTCGAGGCGGCACGGCAAGACGATCAAGGGCATGTCGCTGCCCGCCCGCGTCAAGCTCGGCTCCTACCCGTGGCCCGGCAACGTCCGCCAGCTGCGGAACGTGGTCGAGAGCATGGTGGTGGTGGACTGCGACGAGACGCTCGACGTGGACGACCTGCCGCTCGAGCTCGATCCCGACTCGCCCGTGGCGGCCGCTTCGGCCGGGGCGGTCGACATGAACGGCGGCCTCGTGGCCCTCGTCGGCCGGCCGCTCGAGGAGATCGAGAAGGTGTTCATCGCCGAGACGCTCAAGCTGACCGGCGGCAACCGGGAGCAGGCCGCCGACCTTCTCGGGATCGGTGAGCGGACGCTCTATCGGAAAATCAAGGAATACCAGCTGACCTGAGTCATCGGCCGCATGGGACGCATCCACCAACTCCCGATGTCGGTCGTCAACCGCATCGCCGCCGGCGAGGTGGTGGAGCGGCCGGCGAGCGTGGTCAAGGAACTGCTCGAGAACGCGCTCGATGCGGGCCCGACCCGGATCGACGTCACGCTCGATCAGGGAGGCGTGGCACTGGTCCGCGTGGTGGACGACGGGGGCGGCATCGAGGCCGACGACCTGCCGCTCGCGGTGACGGCGCATGCCACGAGCAAGCTGCGGGTCGCCGAGGATCTCGAGCGGATCGGCACGCTCGGCTTCCGCGGGGAGGCGCTGGCGAGCATCGCCGAGGTGTCGCGGGTGGTGATCCGCTCGCGGACGCCCGCCGGCACGGGGGCGACGATCACCGTGGATGGCGGCCGCCCCGACGAGGTGCGGCCGGACGGATGCGCCGTGGGCACGACGGTCGAGGTGCACCAGCTCTTCGGCAACGTGCCTGCGAGGCGGGCGTTTCTTCGAGCCCCGCAGACCGAGTGGTCGCACGCCTCGGAGGCGTTCGTCCGCACCGCACTGGCCCATCCGGCCGTGGCATTCAGCCTCGGGCACAATGGCCGCCGCGTGCACGACCTGCCGGCGACCACCTCGTGGCGCGACCGCATTGCCGGCCTGTTCGGAGCCGAGGTGGCGAGCCGACTGATCGAAGTCGAGGCCGACGACGGCGAGGTGTCGGTGCACGGGTTCGTGGGCCGGCCCGAGGATGACGTCGCCAGCGGCCGGCTCCAGCACCTGTTCGTCGGGGGGCGGCCGTTCCGCGACCGCTCGATCCTTCACGCCGTCCAGGAGGCCTACCGTGGCCTGTTGCTGACGGGTCGCCAGCCGATCGCGTTCCTCGCCTTCGATCTGCCGCCCGAGGCCGTCGACGTCAACGTGCATCCGGCCAAGATGGAGGTGCGGTTTCGCGAGCCCTCGCGGCTCTATCGGCTGGTGCTCGCCGCCCTGCGGTCGAAGTTTCTCGCCGCCAACGTGACTACGCGGCTCGAACCGCCCCGGCCCGCGGTGGCTGTCGTGCCGGAGTTCGAGCCGTTCGCTCCGCCGCGAGGCGTCGCTCCCGCCCCGGCCGCATCGCGGACGCTCTGGCCGGAGCCCGAGTCGCCGCGGGCCAGGGCCTCGACCGGCCCGGGGGGCGCGGCCCACGCACCGCCCGCCTGGGAGCTCGACGACGCGGCCCGCGCGGCGGCCGACGAGGAACTCGCCGTGCAGATGCACGACCGCTACATCGTCGTCGAGACGTCGTCCGGCATCGAGGTGATCGACCAGCATGCCCTTCACGAGCGGCTGCTCTACGAGAAGTTCAAGGCCGCGGTGGAGACGGGCGGCCTGGAGGTGCAGCCGCTGCTCGTGCCCGAACGGCTCGAGCTGGCGCCCGCGGAGCTGGAACTCGTCGGCGAGCACGCGGCAACGCTCGAACGGGCGGGCATGAGGATCGAACCGTTCGGCGGGGCCACGGTGATCGTCACTTCGAAGCCCGCCCTGGCCGGCGACACGCCCGCCGCCGAGATCGTCCGCGAGGTTCTCGACCGGCTCGCCGCCACCGCCGCATCCGGGGGCGGCACGAGCATGCTGGTGGACGAGGTGCTCCACGGCCTGGCCTGCAAGGCTGCGATCAAGGCGGGCGACCATCTGTCGCAGGCGGAGGTCGATGCCCTGGTGCGGGAGCGGCGAATCGTCGAGGAGTCGCACCACTGCCCTCACGGACGGCCCACCTCCCTGACGCTGTCGCGGCAGGATCTCGATCGGCAGTTCCGGCGCACCTGATCACCCTTCCCCCGGCGCGACGTCGCCCAGTTCGAGGACCCATCATGATCTGCGTCAGCATCGGCCGCGGCCGGCATCGGCACATGATCGCCGAGCACAAGCACCTGGTGGACAACGGCATCCGGCTCGTCGAACTCCGCCTCGACTACATCCAGGGCGAGGTCAACGTGAGGCGGCTGCTCAAGGACCGCCCCTGCCCCGTGATCGTGACCTGTCGCCGCAAGAGCGACGGGGGCCGCTGGGAGCATTCGGAGGAGGCGCGGCAGACACTTCTCCGCACCGCCATCGTCGAGGGGGCCGACTACGTCGACATCGAGGACGACGTCGCCGGTGGCATCCGGCGCTACGGGGCCACGAAGCGGATCGTGAGCCACCACGACTTCCAGAAGACGCCGGCCGACCTGACGCTCCTGCACAAGCGGCTGGCCTCCCTGGATGCCGACATCGTGAAGATCGCAGCGATGGCCAACCATCCCACCGACAACGTGCGAATGCTCCAGATGGTGCACGCCAGCAAGCTGCCGACCGTCGGCCTCTGCATGGGTGACATCGGCGTGCCGACCCGGATCCTCGCCGGCCGCTTCGGGGCGCCTTTCACGTTCGCCACCTTCAACGACGACCGCGTGCTGGCGCCGGGCCAGATCGGCTGGAGGCAGATGCGGGAGATGTACCGCTACGAGTCGATCAACCCGGCAACCCGGATCTATGGCGTGGTCGCCGATCCCGTGGCCCACAGCCTCTCGCCGGTGGTCCACAACGCCGCCCTCGCCGCGGCGGGCATCGATGCCGTGTACATGCCGTTCCGCGTGCCGGCCGAGCAGCTCGATGAGTTTCTCACCGGGGCATCCCGCTGGCCGCTCGCCGGGCTCAGTGTCACGATTCCCCACAAGGAGGCCGTGCTCGCGCATGCCGCCCACGTCGACGACCTCGTGCGATCGATCGGCGCCGCGAACACGCTCTCGTTCGGGGCCGACGGCATCTCGGCGGCCAACACCGACGCGACCGCCGCGGTAGAAAGCCTCGCCGCCGCGCTGCAGGGCGACGACCAGGCCAAGAACGACGGCCTCGGTCTGAAGACGGCGCTGGTGCTCGGGGCGGGAGGAGCCGCCCGGGCCGTGGCCTTCGGGCTGAAGAAGAAGGGCGTGGAGGTGACCGTGTCGTCGCGCACGGCCGATCGCGCCAAGAAGATCGCGGCCGAGGTCGGCTGCAAGGCGGTGGAGTGGACCGCCCGGCACCGGATGCCCTACGACTGCATCGTCAACGCGACACCCGTCGGGATGCATCCCAACGTCGACGAGAGCCCGTACGACAAGGAGCATCTGCGGCCGTACATGGTGGTCTTCGACACGGTCTACAACCCGGAAAACACGCTCCTCATCAAGGAGGCCCGGGCGGCTGGCTGCCGCACGGTGACGGGCGTGGAGATGTTCGTTCGCCAGGCGGCGATCCAGTTCCGCATCTGGAACGGCGTCGAGCCGCCGCACGAGGTGATGCGGGACGCGCTCAAGAGAGCGACCGCGTCGGCCAAGCAGCCGGCGTGACCGGCAGAAAGCACCTCCGAGGATGGAACCATGGCCGGCCTGACGCTCATCGGCTATCGCGGATGCGGAAAGAGCACGATCGCGGCGCTGCTCGAGCCGCGGCTCGGCCTGCCGGGCATCGACGCCGACGACGTGCTCGAGCGCCGGGCGGGGCAGTCGATCGCCGCGCTGATCGCCCAACGCGGCGAGGCGGCGTTTCGTGATCTCGAGGCGGAGGTGCTGGCCGACCTGCTCGCGGAGCCGGCCGCGATCCTCGCCACCGGCGGCGGCGTGGTGCTCCGCGAGTCGAACCGCAGGCTGCTTCGTGACAGCGGCCGCCCGGTCGTCTGGCTTTGGGCGGACGCCGACGTGGTGCGGTCGCGGCTCGCCGCCGACCCGATGACCGCGGTCCGCCGTCCCGGGCTCTCCGGAACCGATCCGCTCGCCGAGGTCGCCGCGACGATCGTGGCCCGGGAACCTCTCTACCGGGATGTGGCCGATGTCGCGTTCGACACCGGTGCGGAACCTGCCGGGCGAATCGCCGACCGGATCGTCGCGTGGCTCGCCAACCGATCCCCGGATGCCGGCCCTCGGGAGCAGCCCTCGTGACGCCGTTTCTCCTGGAGTCTTTCCTCGCGGTCATCGGCGGCGCGATCGGTGGGCGGCTCCTCGTCGCCGGTGTCGCCGGGCTCGTCGACGCCGACGAGCACGGTCGGCATCCGCTCGGCAGGACCGCCGTGTGGGCGACTCCCGCCATCGCTGCCGTCGTGGCGCCGGCCCTCTGGTGGTGGGAGGTGGTGAGCCATGCTCTGCGGCCCAACGGCCTGCAGGACCCGCACGCCGACCTCGTGATTCGCCTCGCCGCCCACGGCCTGCTGCTGCTCCTCCTGGCCGCCGCCACGTGGGTGGACTTCCGGCATCGCGTGATTCCCGACGCGATCACGGTGCCGGGCGTGCTCGCCGCACTCGCGTGGGTGGCGATCTGGCCGCGGACGCTCCTGCCCGTGGTCCGGGAGGTGCCCCGATCGTTCGCCGTGCCGCTCCGGGAGGCCGACGTGCTCGGCCTCGCCGGGCCGCTTCACGGCCCGTGGCCTGAGTGGCTTGCGGCAGCCCCTGGCCTCTCAGGCCTCGCCGCCGCGATGGTGGTGTTTGCAGTCTGGTGGATCGTGGGCACGGCCCCGTCCGCGACCGGGGATGGCCGGCGTTCTTTCCGGACATGGCTGCTGGACCCGAGGTCGCTCGTTGCCGCCGCCGGGACGGTCATCGTGGCCGGCGGCTGGCTGGCCGGCGGGGAACACTGGCGGGGTCTCGCCTCGTCGCTCGGTGGGCTCGCCGTGGCGGCGGGGATCGTCTGGCTGACCCGCGCCGGCGCCTCGCTCGCCCTGCGCCGCGAGGCGATGGGACTCGGCGACGTGACGCTGATGGCGATGATCGGTGCCTGGCTCGGCTGACAGCCGAGCGTGCTCGTCTGCCTCCTTGGCGTCTTCATCGGGCTCGCCCACGGCGTCGCGCAGCTCGTGCTTCGCGGCGAGGCGGAGCTTCCCTTCGGCCCGAGTCTCTGTCTGGCCGCCTTCGTGGTGGTGGTGGGCTGGCGCTTCGTCTGGGAACGGACGGCCGGTTTCTTCGAGCATCCGCTCGACATGGCGGCTGTGGTTGTCGCCGTCATCTCCCTGACGGGCCTGACCCTCTGGGGATGGCACCGACTGCGTCGTTTTTCGGCCTCCTGACGCCGATTCGGGCGGCCTTGCCCCCCCTGCCCCGGCTGCCTACGATCCCGCCCGCTCCGGAGGTGCCGTGGTCGTCGTGTCGTACAGCCGTCGCGCGTGGTGCCTGATCGCGATCCTCGCGACCGCGGCCGGCGGCTGCGCGAGCAGTCCGTTCAAGAAGGCGTCTGTCGCCCCGCCGAGTCTGGAGCCGCCGCCGGGCGTCGCCGCGCCGGCCCACACGCTGCCGCAGGTGTCGTCTGCGGCGATCCCGCCCTCGTATGCCGACGTCGATGGTCGGCAGCTCGAGGCCGCGCTCGTGCGGAACCGACAGGAATCCCAGGTCATGCAGGACGAGATCGCTGCGCTTCGCGACCAGCTCGCGAGCACGTCGTCGCAGCTCGCCCAGGCGCGGGCCGCCGGCCTGCCGCCCGGCACCGACAAGCCGCCGCGGATCGGCAACGACGGCGGCGTGCCGGCCACGCCCGTCGTGATGCAGTCGGCCATGACGCAGCTGAAGATGCCGGAGCTGCAGCCGCGGTTCGACGGAGCGGTGGTGCGGCTCGACATCCCGGCCGACCGGCTGTTCGACGGCGGCACGGCGAACCTCGTGCCCGAGGGGGCGGCCGTGCTCACGCAGGTGTCTGCGGAACTGGAGCGGGTCTATCCCGGCCACTTCATCGGCATCGAGGGGCACGTCGACACCGAGCCGCTCCAGAACGCGTCGTGGGCGTCGCCCCATCAGCTCACGGCGGCCCGTGCCGCCGCCGTATTCGACTTCCTCACCACGCGGACGTCCATGCACGAGAGCCAGCTCTTCCTCGTCGCCCACGGCGCGAACCACCCGCTCGTGTCCAACGCCACCGCGGCGGGCCGCGCCCGCAATCGGCGGGTGGAGCTCGTGATCTATCCGGACCGGGCCGCAGTCGACGTGGCCGCGAAGTGACCGGCCTCGGGCCGCCTGCTACACTCCGCGGCATGGTCACGATCGTCGATTACGGCAGCGGCAACCTGCGGAGCGTGCAGAAGGCGTTCGAGAAGCTCGGCACCCCCGCGCGGATCACCGATGACCCGCAGGTGGTGGCCGAGTCGGAGCGGGTGGTGCTGCCGGGAGTGGGGGCCTTCGGCGACGCCATGCGGGCCCTTCGCGATCGCGGGCTCGTGGAGCCGATCGTGGCGCACGTCCGGGCAGAGAAGCCGTTCTTCGGCATCTGCATGGGGCTGCAGCTGCTCTTCGAGACCGGCCTCGAAGGGGGCCGCCACGAGGGGCTCGGGATCCTTCCCGGCGAGGTGGTGCGGTTCGATCTGCCCGGCGGGCTCAAGGTTCCGCACATGGGCTGGAACACGGTGCAGTGGCGCGGCGACGCGGCGGGCGGGGGTGCCGGCGACTGGTACTACTTCGTGCACTCCTATCACGCGCGGCCGCGGGACGAGTCGGTGGTCGCGGCGGTCACCGACTATGGCGGCGAGTTCGTCTCGGCGGTGGCCAGGGGCCGGCTGTTCGCCACGCAGTTTCATCCGGAGAAGAGCCAGGCCGTCGGCCTGAAGCTGCTCGACTCGTTCGTCGGCCGCGGTTGACCTCCTTTCCCCTCGTGCGGATCCCTTCGATGGAACTCTGGCCGGCGATCGACCTGCGGGGCGGCAACTGTGTCCGCCTGCTCCAGGGCGACTACGCGAAGGAGACGGTGTTCGGGCACGATCCGGTGGCGATGGTCTCCCGCTTCCTCGCCGGCGGCGCGAGGAGGCTCCACATCGTGGACCTCGACGGCGCGAAGGCCGGCGCCGCCGTGCAGGCCGATCTCGTGCGTCGCATGGCCGCCGCGGCGGGCATCCCCTGCCAGATTGGTGGCGGCATCCGCACCGTCGAGACGGCGGAGGCTTATCTCGGCGCCGGGCTCGCCCGCGTGATTCTCGGCAGCGTGGCGGTCGAGGATCCAGCGCTGCTCGAACGGCTGGCCCTTGCCCATCCCGGCCGGATCGTGCTCGGACTCGACGCCCGAGACGGCCGGGTGGCCACTCGCGGCTGGATCGACACGAGCCCGCTCGTGGCGGTGGACGTCGCCCGGCGGCACGCCGGCCTGCCGCTCGCCGGCATCGTCTACACCGACATCGCCACCGACGGCACCATGGCCGGGCCGAACCTCCACGGGCTCGGCGAGATGCTCGCCGTCGCCACGGCTCCGGTGATCGCCTCGGGGGGCATCGCCACGCTCGACGACGTCAGGCGGGTGCGGGAAATCGGCTGCGCCGGCTGCATCGTGGGGCGTGCGCTCTACGACAACGCCTTCACGCTTCCCGACGCGATCGTGGCCGCCGCCGACGCATGAGCCCCGGCGGGGCCGCCGGCACATCCTTCCAGGGTTTCCCCGACCCCGGCAGTAACCGGGGTTTCTCGGGGGATTCGCCGGGAACTCTCAACCCCGCGGGCCGCCCGGGCCGACCGTACGGGTGGCTCGTTTGCCCGGCCCCGTTGCCTGCCTCTACCATCGACTTTCATGGCGACCGACGTACGGATCAAGGAGCAGTTGCCGGAGCTGACCAAGCGGATCGTCGAGACGTATCAGGACGTCCCGACGATCCACTACCTCGGCCACTGCCCGCTGCCGAACTACGAGGCGATCATCTCGGCCTGCGAGGACCTCAAGGAGATCCTCTATCCGGGCTATCGTCGTCGTGAGAATCTCCACCTCGGCAACGTCACCTACCACGTGGGCGATCTGGTCGACGGCCTGCACGACAAGCTCACCACGCAGATCGGCCGGGCCCTGCGGCACAGCGTGTCGGCGCAGCGGACCGCGGCCGAGCACGGCGTGGACCTGCCGGTTGTCTCGGAGGCGGCGAAGCATTGCACGGAAGAGGGCGACTTCGAGGCGCTCGGGCAGGCGAAGGCGGTGGAGTTTCTGGAGCGGATTCCCGATCTCCGCCGCGTGCTCGCCACCGACGTCCAGGCCGCCTTCGACGGCGATCCTGCGGTGCGGACGCTCGACGAGATCATCTTCTGCTACCCCGGCCTCGAGGCGGTGACGATCCACCGGCTCGCTCACCTGCTGCACCGCCTGGAGGTGCCGCTGATCCCCCGGATGATGGCGGAGTGGTCGCATGCCCGGACCGGCATCGACATCCACCCCGGGGCCACGATCGGCGACCACTTCTTCATCGACCACGGCACCGGCGTGGTGATCGGTGAGACGTGCGAGATCGGCAGCCGCGTGAAGATCTACCAGGGTGTCACGCTCGGCGCGCTCTCGTTCCAGACTGATGCCGACGGCCACCTCGTCCGTGGCACGAAGCGGCATCCGACGATCGAGGATCGCGTGGTGATCTACGCGAATGCCACGGTGCTCGGCGGGGCCACCCGGATCGGTCACGACTCGGTGATCGGATCCAACGTGTGGCTCACCCGTTCGGTCGATCCGCACACCACGGTCGTGCTCGAGAAGCCGAAGCTCCGCATGCGGGGCGAGGTGCCCGAGCAGGGCACGGGCAACGACTGGCAGATCTGAATTGAGCGCCCGCGGGGCCATCCCTGGCCCCCGCGTGCTTTGGCCGGCGTCCAGCCGGCCGGTAAGCCGCCGAAGGCCCGGAGGGATTCGCCGGCGCGACAGTGGCCCATCCCTGGCCCCCGCGGGC
>CAIKWU010000442.1 GCA_903831155.1 uncultured Planctomycetaceae bacterium
CCCGGCCCTCGTGGAACGTGAGCCCGGCGGCCTCCATCTCCACCTCGTCGGTTGCGGCCCGTGCGAACGCCTCGGCCTCGATCGGCACGGCGAACACGATCCCGGCGGCGGAGTGGGGGGTAGTCATGCGGGTGTTCTGCAAAACGACATGCTCGGGAGTGTACCGACACGTCTTCCGCAGCGCGGGCTCGGGGTTGTCCATTGCTGGAAGTAGCCGCGGGCCTGTGGTCCGCGGAAACCGCTCTCTACGCCGACCCGCATTCGGCGGGGCAGAGCCCCGCCGCTACGGCAAGGATTCGTCTGAACAAACGCCGCGCGCCACCCCGCGCACGAGCACGGCCGCCGGGAGGTGCGGCCGGCGGCCGCGGCCGAAGGCCGGAGGGCCGCTCAGGCTGCAGGGGGCATGGATGCCCCTGCAGCCGTGTATGCGCATCGTGCCGCCGGGATGGCGGCCGTGCCCGGCCAAGGCGAACCTCGGCTTCGCCCACGCCGGGCTCAGGCTGCAGGGGGCATGGATGCCCCTGCAGCCGTGTATTCAGAACACGTCGAGATTGAAGTGGTGGCCGTGGTGATAGAGCCGCGACTTCGGGTAGTCGTTCTGCCAGGCACGGTTGTAGACCGGCACCCGCATTTCCTGCGGATACCGGTGGTAGAGGTCGTTGGCGCTCTGGTAGTAGCCGTCCTGGTAGAAGTTCTGCGGATACCAGACGTAGGGATAGTGGTAGAGCCGGTTCCAGTCGCTCTTGTTGTAGGTGTAGCCCCACTGGTAGCCGTACGCCTGCGTGCCGGCGGCCGGTGCCTGGGCGGCCGCGTCGGTGGCGGCGAAGACGGCGAGCGCGAAGGTGGTGATCACCCCGGCGGCAAAAGAACGAAGCATCGGATTGTCCCCCTGAGAATCCAGCGTCAGGAGGAATATCGGCCGGCCCTACGACCGTTCTTCACGGAAAATCCCGCAGGGTCGGCGGGGCGTCAGTCCGCCGCCGTGCCGTCGGGCAGGATGCCTTCAGCGAGTTCGCGGTCCCAGTCGTCCATCAGCGGCCAGTGCGGGGCGCAGGTGCCGAAGTCGGCGAGCTTGAGGTAGCCCTCGAGGCGGGCGATGGTGGCGGCGAGAAGCGCGTCGTCCTTGCGGAAGATCGGGCCGTGGCTTGGCAGCAGCCACTCCACGTCGCTGGCGGCGATCCGCTCGAGCGAATGGATGAACGACGGGATGTCGCTGCCGTGGTGGGCGTCGATCGCGCCCACCGACCCGTCGCGGTAGATGTTGTCGCCCGAGAGGAGCAACGGGCCCATGCGGAAGGCCAGTTGGCTGTCGGTGTGGCCGGGCGTGAGCCAGACCTCGAGCGACCGGCCGCCCACCTCGATCGTGTCGCCGTCCACGATTTCGCGGTCGACCTTCACCTTCGGCATCTCGAGGTGGACGTTCTGGGCTTCGATTTCGGCGAAGGTCTTGATGCGGTCGCCGCTCTCGAGCGACGGGACCGCCTTCGGATGGGCGAGCACCGGCGCCTTGAGGATCGACTTGGCCTTCGCGAGACCCTGGATATGGTCGACGTCGGCGTGCGTGGCGATCAGTCCGCGGCACTGCGAGAGCGGGAAGTCCATCTGCCGGATGAGCTCGACGATCTCGTCCACGCTCTCCTCGTAGCCGATGTCGACGAGAATCCAGTCACGGTCGTCGTAGACGAGATAGACGTTGCAGCCGATCCGCCAGCCGGCCTGGTGGTTCATCTCGATCACGCCGGGGAAGACTGGGCGACGGGCGAGCATGGCGGCGGGATGAGGGCGGGTTTGCGGGGAAATCGGGCGGAAGACACACTTGCCGTGCGTCTCGTGCGGGCTGCAGGAGAGTCTAGGACGGCCCGCCGACGGCAGCAACGAACCACCCCCGCCGTGCGGCGGGTGGCGACCGAATGGCGTCCGACCGGCGAACCGAGCATGGCGACCGAGAGCAGCACCACACCGTCGTTCGCCGCCTGGGCGGGCACCGTTTCGGCGCTCTGCGACCAGGTGGAGGCGCTCGCGCCGCTGGCCGCGAGCCTCGGAGCGGAGGATCCGGCGTCCACAGAGTGGCACGCCGCGCTCTTTGGCAAGCTGCGGCCGCAGGTGGCCCGGGAGCCGCTGCTCGTCGCGGCGATCTGCGGCGGCACCAACACCGGCAAGAGCCTGATCACCAACACGCTCGTGGGAGCGGCCATCAGCCGCTCGATCGCCGAGGCAGCCCGCACGCTCCATCCCGTCGCCAGCCTCGCCCGAGGCGTGGCGGCGCGGGTGGATCTCGCCGAGCTGTTTCCCGGGTTCCGGCCCGTGCCCTGGACGAGCGACACCGACGCCCTGGATGCCTCCGCGGCGGACGTGCTCGTGTGGCGGGAGGATCCGGGGGGCACGCAGCCCGAGCGGCTCGTCGTGCTCGACACGCCCGACATCGACGGCACGCTCCGCGAGAACTGGCACCGCGCCGAGCTCGTCCGCACCGCTGCCGACGTCGTCGTCGCCGTGCTCACGCAGCAGAAGTACAACGACGCGGCGGTCAGGGATTTCTTCGCAGCGGCCGCCGCCGCAGGCAAGACGATGATCGTGGTCTTCAACATGGTCGACTGGCCCAGGCAGCGGGAACGGATCGCGGGCTGGCTCGCCACGTTCACCGCCGAGACGTCCGCCAACCCGGTCGCCGTCTACGCGGCGCCGCATGATTTCGCGGCGGCCGATGCGGGAAGGATCGACCTCCATCCGCTGCCGGAGCTCACGCCCGACGGCTCGGCGCAGCCGCTCGGCGAGCGGCTCGCCACGGGCGACTTCGACCGCATCAAGCGGCAGGCGATGGCCGGTGCGATGCGGGTCGTGTCCGATCCCAACCGCGGGCTCGCGTCGTGGCTCGAGGGCATCGATCGTGCAGCCGCCGGCTGGCGCGATGCACAGCGGCTGCTCGAGCGCGAGGGCCGCGTGCAGGTCGAACTGCCGCCACCCCCGCGGGAGGTCGTCTGGGACGAGGTCTGGCGATGGCTCGAGCCCCGGCGGACGAAGGTCGACCTTGTCGTCAGCAGCGGGTATCGCACGCTGGGCCAGGGGCTCTCCTGGGCGGCGCGGCGGATCGGCGTCGGCCGCACGGCGGCGGAACGCAAGCATGAATATGCAGCCGACGAACTCGAGGCACTCAAGAAGGCACTCGCCGAGTTCGGGGATCGTCTGGACGACGCCTGCCGCCGCGACACGCGGCTCGCCTCCAGGCTGGCCCCGCGGCTCGCCGTCAACCGGACCTCATGGTTCGCCGATCTCGAGCGAAGGCACGCGGCGCTGCCGCTGGTTTCGGATGGCTACCGCACGTTCGTGCGAACGGAACTGGACCGGTTTGCCGAGACGAACCCGGGCATGGTGAACGCCCTGCTCGCCGGCCTCACCGTGGGCTCCGTGGCGCGGCCGGTGCTCACGATCGCACTGATCAGCGCGGGTGCCGCGGCGGTGCCCGCCGCGGCCGGCATGCTCCACCACGTGCTCGACGTCGGCGTGACCGTGGCGGCTCCGCTGGCCGGCGAGGGCGCCGTCGCCCTGACCACGAAGGGCGCCCGTGCCGTGATCGCGATCCTGTTCAGTCAGTGGTCGAAGGAGCGGGCCAGGATCCTCGCCGAGACCCTGCACGACGTGGTGCTCGGCGACGGCGTCGAGGAGATCGCTCATCTCGCGACGGCAGGCTCGCGGCCCGAGCTCGCCCGTGCGAGGCAGTTGCTCGTCGAATGCTCCCGGGAGTGCGGCTGATCATGGACACCCCCTCTGCGCCCCCGACACCGTCGGCGGCCGAGCCCGACTTCGCCGCCTTCGATCTGCTCATCGACGCGCTCGGCCGCTGGGCGGCAGCGGCGCCGGCGTGGGCTCCGGCCCGCCGCGTGAAGTCGGAGTGGGACGAAGTGGCGCCGCGGCTCGACAAGGCCCGCCGCGAACTCTCGCGGGTGCTGGTCGTGGGCGTGGTGGGCGGCACCGGCACGGGCAAGAGCACGCTGGTCAATGCGTTGGCCGGCGCGGAGGTCACCACCGCGGGCGACGTGGCCCGTCCGACCACCGTGAACCCCGTGGTGATCGCGGCCCGCGACGTCGACGTGTCGTGGCTGCCGCTCGACGCGATGCAGGCGCGGCTCGTGCGGAGCGATTCGCCGGCGGTCTCGTCGATCGTGCTCGTCGACTGCCCCGATCCCGACACGCAGGCCGCCGCCGACGCGCCGAGCGATCCGGCCAGGCCGAGCGCCACGAACCACAACCGCGACCTGCTCGAGGCGGTGCTGCCCGCCTGCGACGTGCTGCTGCTCGTCTCCACGGCCCAGAAATACCGCTCCTGGATCGTGGCCCGCGAGGTGGCAGCCTTCGCGCCGGGCAGGCCGCTCCTCTTCGTGCAGACGCACGCGTCGCGGGATCCCGACATCCGCGACGACTGGCGGAGGGAACTCGAGTCCCAGGGGTTCGACGTGCCGCGGATCTTCCGGATCGACGGCGTCGAGGCGGCGGCGCGGGCCGCGGCGGGCCTCGAGCCTGAGCCGGGGTTTCGCGACCTCGTGGCAGCGATCGACGAGGAGTTTTCGGGCCGGGCCGCCAGGCGGGTCCGACGCACCGGAGCCCTCGATCTCGCGGCCTGGTTCATGAGGCGTGCCCGTGGCGATCTCGCCGCGTCGGTGTCGCCGGTGGCGGCGCTCGCCGCCGGGGTCGACACCGAGCGCACGCGGCTCGAGGCGATCCTCACCCGCTCGATCGGCGACACGCTCCGCGGGAATCGCTCCGCTTGGCAGCGGCTCATCGGCGACGACGTCGTGGCCCGCTGGCATGGCGGACCCTTCGCGAGCTTTCTCCATGTGCTCGCGGCGCTGGGCTCGCTCTGGAATCGTGTCCGGCCGGGGCCCGGGGTGGTGGGAAGGCTCCTGGCGGGGCAGCCCGTGCCGGTGGCCGCGCAGGACGGCGGCTGGCGGGCGGTCGAGGAACTCGGTCTCCCGGTGGGCGAGGTGGAGCAGTCGCGAAGCGTGCTCGCGGGGCTCGCCGCCGGAGCGGGCATGCAGGAGCCGCTCGTCGGCCGTGCCCGGCTCGGTGAGTCGGAGGCAGCGACGGCGACAGCCGCGGTCATCGAACGTGCGGGCCGCTGGCTCTCCGCCGGCATCGACCGGCTCGTGACGGAGCGGCGGAGCCGCGTCGGCCGCCCCGTCATCCACTGGCTCTTCGAGGGGCTCTTCTCGGCTCTGCTCGTCACCGTGCTCGTGCGGGCCGGCTGGAACTTCTTTCATGGCAACCTCTGGGAGGGCAGGCCCGTCTCGGGCATCGGCTTCCTGGAAGAGGCGATCGTGTGGGTGATTCTCTGGGGTTTCCTCCTGCGGTGGCTGGTCTTCGCGCTCGTGCGGCTCGGCCTCGATCGCGACATCCAGTCGCTGGTCGGATCCGTGGCCTCGTCGCGGCTGGTCGATCCGCTGCTCGCCGACTTCGCCTCGGCCGCCACGGCCGCGTCGTCGTGGCTCGATGACGGCACGCGGCTGGCCGCCGACGCCGACCGGCTGGCGGCGGCCTGCGGCGAGACGACCGGCCTGGGCCGGTTGTGCGGTCGCCGCGATCGTGCTGGCGGGCACGGGCTGGTTCCTGGCGGTCGCGGCGGGGATGCCTCCGGGGCGGTTCACCGCGGATGAGATCGTCAAACTGGCGGCGGTCACCGCGCTGGGCTTGTCTGTCCTGAGGTGGGTGGCGACGCTCTCGTACGGTGCCTGTATGGCCGCGTCCTGAACCCGTGGCGAAGCCGAGAGGTGTCGAGGCCGTGGATCGTCCGCAGCATGTCCGGAGTGGGGCGGCCGCCGAGGCAGTCGCGATGACGACGCGCTGGATCCGCCGCGTGACGCTCGTGCTCGCCGGGGTCGGCATGGCGTGGTGCCACGCGGTCGCCGCCGAGCTCGAGGAGATCCGCACGCGGGGCGTGCTCGTCTGGGCCGCCGACCAGGAAGGGGGCGGGCCGCACGTGTTTCCCGATCCGGCCGACCCGCGGCGGATCACCGGCTTCGAGGTCGAGTTCGCCGAACTGATCGCCGGCGAGCTCGGGGTGAAGGCGAGATTTCTGCAGGGCCAGTGGGATCGTCTGCCACTCCTGCTCGACCAGTCTGCCGACTGCGTGATCAACGGGATCGAGCTGCTCCCCGAGCGTCGTCGCGACTACGGCTGCTCGCGGCCCTACTTCGGCTACGCCCTGCAGATGGTCGGTCGCCGGGGCTCGCCCCCCGCCACGCTCGCCGACCTGGCCGAGACGGGGCCGAAGGGCCCGTGGCGGGTCGGGGTGCTCACCGGCTCCGCTGCGGAGCTCGAGATGCGGGCCCGCGCCGCCCGTGGCGAGGCCCAGATCGAGGTGATCGGCTACGACGGCACCCTCGACTCGATGGAGCAGGTCCGTGGCGGCGTGCTCGACGTCGCCGTGCTCGACGACTGCATCTTCACCTTCTACGCCGACCGGTTCGCCGAACTGCGGACGGTCGATCGCCCGTTCGGTGGCGGACTCTACACCGTGCTCACGTCGCGGCGGACCCCGAAGCTCGCGGCCGCGATCGACGAGGCGATCGGCAGGCTGATCGCCGACGGCCGGCTCAAAAGCCTCTACGATCGCTGGGATCTCGCGGGCCGCCAGCAGATGCTCATGCTTCGCGACGCGGCCGAGATCCCAGAGGCCAGTCACCGCACGCTCGGAGAGCTCGTGCGGCAGACGCTGCCGCTGCTCGTCTCCTCGGCAGGAATGACGATCCTGCTGTCGTGTGCGTCCTTCCCGCTGGCGATCGCGATCGGCCTCGGTGTGGCGATCGGCAGGCTTCATGGCCCGGCGTGGCTCCGGCCGCTGCTCACCGCCTACGTCGAGGTGCTCCGCGGCACGCCACTGATGCTCCAGCTCTATGCGATCTTCTTTCTGCTGCCGAAGATCGGCCTGGCGCTCCCCGCGATCGTGGCCGCGATCCTGGGGCTCGCCCTCAACTACTCCGCGTATGAGTCGGAGATCTACCGCGCCGGGCTCAAGGCGGTGCCGCTGGGGCAGTTCGAGGCGGCGCTCTCGCTCGGGCTCACGAAGTGGCAGGCGCTGCGGCACGTGCTCGTGCCGCAGGCGGTGCGGATCGTGATGCCCCCGGTGACGAGCGACTTCATCGCCCTGTTCAAGGACACGAGTGTCTGCTCGGCGATCACGGTGATCGAGCTCACCAAGCGGTACAGCGTGCTCGCCCTCTCGACGGGCCGGATCGTGGAGCTCGCCGTGGTGACGGCGATCCTCTATCTCTGCATGAGCTGGCCGCTCTCGCTGCTCTCGCGGTGGTTCGAGTCGCGGCTCGACAAGCCGGCAGGCACGACGCACTGAGGGCCATGGCATGATCGAGGTCGAGTCGCTCACCAAGCACCGCGGGGGAAAGCCCGTGCTCGATGCCGTGAGCCTCCACGGCGCCGAGGCGGGAGTGACCGTGCTCGTGGGTCCTTCCGGAGGCGGCAAGAGCACGCTCCTCCGCTGCCTCAACGGGCTGGAGACGTTCGAGGGTGGCACCGTCACGATCGCCGGCCATCGCCTCGCCGCCGGGCCGCACACCGGCGTCGAACTCGACGAGCTGCGGCGGGACGTGGGAATGGTGTTCCAGCAGTTCAATCTGTTTCCGCATCTCACCGTGCTCGACAACGTGATGCTCGCCCCCCGCACGGTCCTGAGGCTTCCGGCCGGGGAAGCGCGATCCCGGGCGGTCGAGTTGCTCGACCGCGTGGGGCTCGCGGCGTTCGCGGCCGCTCGCCCGGCCACGCTCTCGGGCGGCCAGCAGCAGCGGGTGGCGATCGCCCGAGCCCTGGCGATGCGGCCCCGCGTGATGCTCTTCGACGAGCCGACCAGCGCCCTCGATCCGTCGATGACGGGCGAGGTGCTGGAGGTGATCGTCGATCTGGCGAAGGCCGGGCAGACGATGGTGGTGGTGACCCACGACCATTCCTTCGCGAGGCGGGCCGCGACGTGGGTCGTCGAGCTCGCGGCCGGGAAGATCGTCCGCCAGGGCATGGCGGACGAGCTGCTGTAGCGGTCGTGGGGTCAAACGGAGGGGCGAGGGGCTGCCCCTCGCGGGAACGGCGAAGGCACGGAGTCAAAGCCCAACGCCGTGAGGCGTGGGGCGAATCAAGGTTGAGTCCGCCATCCTGCGTGGTTCACCCGCGGCCTCACGGCCGGTCGGCTTGTGCCACCGGCGAAGGCTGCACGGGCCATGGATGGCGGTGCAGCCGTATGGCGAGGTCAGGATGACAGAGCATGACCGCTCTTCGAGCGGCGAAGGCTGCACGGGCCATGGATGGCCGTGCAGCCGTATGGCGAGGTCAGGATGACCGAGCATGACCGCTCTTCGAGCGGCGAAGGCTGCACGGGCCATGGATGGCCGTGCAGCCGTATGGCGAGGTCAGGATGAC
>CAIKWU010000443.1 GCA_903831155.1 uncultured Planctomycetaceae bacterium
ACGGCGCACGGTGTGCCACCAACGGCTCCCGCTCCAGCCGGTCGGCCGTAAAAAAGTCGGGCAGACCAGCTTGGCGGATCGCAGGAAAGAAATCCCGTCGCTTACGCTCAGGGCTTGCATGACCGCCCCCAATAAAAGCCCCCGGCGTGAGCCGGGGGATCGGATGCCAGACATGACGTCGCGTCGGTCGTCGTGCCGATCCCATCGCTTACGCTCAGGGCTTGTATGACCGCTCCCAAATACAAGCCCCCGGCGCGAGCCGGGGGATCGGATGCCAGACATGACGTCGCGTCGATCGTCGTGCCGATCCCGTCGCTTGCGCTCAGGGCTTGTATGACCGCTCCCAACGCGACCGCGGTCATTTCCCCAACGCATTTGCCGAGCCTTGATGTTATGCGATGATGCCCTTCACGATCTTGCCATGCACATCCGTGAGCCGGTAGCGGCGGCCCTGGAACTTGTAGGTGAGCCGCTCGTGGTCGATGCCGAGCAGGTGCAGGAGCGTCGCATGGAAATCATGCACGTGCACGCCATCCTTCACGACGTTGTAGCCGTATTCGCAGGTCTCGCCGTAGGTGGTGCCGGGCTTGATGCCCCCTCCTGCCATCCACGTGGTGAAGCACCGCGGATGGTGGTCGCGGCCGAAACTGCCGCCCGGCGTGTAGAGGCCCTGGCAGTAGTTCGTGCGGCCAAACTCGCCGCCCCAGATCACGAGCGTGTCGTCGAGCATGCCGCGTTCGGCCAGGTCCTGCACCAGAGCCGCCGCCGGCTGGTCGGTCTGCTGGCACTCCCGCTTGATGCCACCGGGTAGGCCGCCGTGGTGGTCCCAGTCCTGGTGGTAGAGCTGAATGAACCGCACGCCTCGCTCGGCCAGCCGCCTGGCGAGCACGCAGTTGGCGGCGAACGTGCCAGGGTTCTTCGCGTCTGGGCCGTATTGCTCGAGCACGTGGGCAGGCTCGTCCGAAAAGTTAGTCACCTCCGGCACGCTCGACTGCATGCGGAAGGCCATCTCGTAGTTGGCGATCCGGGCCGTGATCTCGGCGTCGGGGATGCTGGCAAACTCGTGCTCGTGCAGCTGCCGCAGGCCGTCGAGAAGCTGCCGGCGATTCTCCGGCGACACGCCCGCGGGATTGTTGACGTAGAGCACGGGGTCGCCGCCGGAACGAAACCGCACAGCCTGGTGCTTTGTCGGCAGAAAGCCCGCGCCCCAGAGATGCGACATCAGCGGCTGGCCGCCCTTGTCCTTCGTGATCAGCACCACGAACGAAGGCAGGTCGTCTTGGACGTTGCCGAGGCCGTAGTCGAGCCAGGCGCCGATGCTGGGCCGCCCCGGAATCTGCGAGCCGCTCTGCATGAACGTCACGCCCGGTCCGTGGTTGATGCTCTCGGTGTACATCGTGCGGACGAAGCAAAGCTTGTCGGCAATCTTGGCCGTGTGCGGCAGTAGCTCGCTGAGCCAGGCGCCGGAATCTCCGTATTGCGAGAACTTGAAAGGGGAGCCAACGAGCGGAATCGAGCTCTGGTTGCCCGACATGCCGGTGAGCCGCTGGCCACCGCGAACGGTGTCGGGCAGCTGCTCGCCGCTCTTCTCGACCAGCAAGGGCTTGTGGTCGTAGAGGTCGAGCTGCGAAGGCCCGCCCGACTGAAACAAATAAATGACCCGCTTCGCCTTCGGCGGGAAATGAAATCCACCGAGCACGCC
>CAIKWU010000444.1 GCA_903831155.1 uncultured Planctomycetaceae bacterium
CGGAGCCGGCTTCGCGGCCGGGCACGGCGCGGGCCAGGCGGCCGCCCGGATCGACGACGAACAAGCCGCGCTCGCCGGAGGCCGCCGGGGGCCCGAAGGCGACGTCGGCGACCGGACTCACGCCACGATCCCGCCAGCGGATTTCGCCGGCGAGCGTCGCCACCTCGACCCCGGCGACGCCATCGAATGCGACGACGATCTCGGGCGCGCCATCGCCGTCGAGATCGCCAAGTTCTGCGTCGGCTACGCCTTCGTCGCGGCTGCCCTCGGCGGGGTAGCGTCCGTGCGGACGCCACTCGTCGTCGAACACGAACACCTGCCTGCCACCGCGACGCCCTCCCAGCCACCAGCGGGTGCTGTCGGCCGCGACGGCGGTGCGGAGAAAGGCGATGCCCGCGTCGGCCGGCAGGTCCAACTCGCGCCGCCGCCGCTCCGCGCCCGTGCCGTCGAACTCGACCACCGTCCTCCAGCCACCGAGCGCCACGATCCGAGGTTCGGCCGCGTCGTGCGCGGCGTCGAGGCAGATCACGTTGCCCGGCAGCGACACGGCCGCCTGCCAGACGGGCTGCAGCTTGAACCTGATCGGCTGCCGCCGCGGGGCGATGACCTGCTCGGGCAGGCGCTCCGCCGTGCCACCGGCCGCCCGGGCGAGCGTGCGGCGATACTCGTCGATCCGGCGGCGGTGCCGGGTCTGCACGAGCCCGGCGGTGGGAAGCCCTCGCGCGACGGCTGCCAGGGTCTCGGTCACGTCCTCGGCGATTCGTGGCCGCTCCCCGATGATCACGTCGGCCACGGTGCCGTCGGCGGTCACGATCACCGTGGCCGGAAACGTGTCGACACCGAGCGCCTGCGCGGAGACTGCCTGCGGGTCGCGGACGAGCGTGCCGACGCCGCCGAACCCGGCGAGGATTCGGCGGATCTCCCCGGTCGGGACGTCCTCGGGATCGAGGCTGACGGCGAGGTGCCGGACGACCGGCCGCTCACCGCGGTGCTCGCGGGCGTGGGCGGCGACGAAGTCCGCGATGCCGGTCGCCACGCGCGGCATCGTCTTCGCGGCCGGGCCGCAGCCTGCGAAAAAGAACTCGACCACCAGCGGTCCGCCACCGGTCCCGGCGGCGTCCTGGGCCATGCCGTCGGCAGTGGCCAGCGGTGGCAGTCCGGCCTTGCCGCCGAGCCGCGGATGAGGAGGCTGCGGTCGATCGAGCGGTTCCAGCCGCGAGACTTCGGCCGCGGCTGCGGGCACCTCGAAGGCGAAGGCCTCGGCGGGCGCCGCCGAGAACGATGCTGCCGTGAACTCCACGTCGACGGAGATCCCCACCGGGCTCCCAGCCTCCCGCGAGGCCTCGTCGGCGTAGGCGGCGGTGGGCACGCGCATCCGGCGCACGACCTTCGAGTCGCGGTCGATCCAGAGTTCGAGGAGTCCGTCGGGCTTCTCCACCGCAATGCGATGGCAGGCGCGGCCATCGACCGTCTCCATCGCCACGAGCCGCGGTGGTGTCGACGCATCCGCGAGGATCACGTCGAGCGTGTCGTCGGCCAGCAGGAGCGGCACCTGGGGAGGGCAGCCCGCCTCGCCCTGCGTGAGCGTGCCCTGGAGAACGTCGTCGGCGAACAGCTGATCCATGTCGAGGGGGCTGCGGATATCGTCGACCAGCACCTGCCCGGGCACCGCCCCCGATGCGGCGAACAGCCTCGTGCCGTCGGCGACCACGCGGGCGTCGTAGGCCTCGATCCGCAGGCGATCAGGCCTCGTGAAGGCCACGCGAAAGGGCTGGGTCGTCTCCGTCGATCGACCCGCCTGCGTGTGCCGGACGACCACTCGGGCGTCGTCGGAATAGTGCTGCGTGGTCCGATAGGCGCGGGCCATCCCCTCGAGCAGGGCCCGCGGATCGTCACCGCAGCCGCAGAGCAGGGGCACGACGGCTGCAAGCGGCCACGACCGAGGGCGGATTGGTCTCATGGCGGCATCTTGCGCGAAACCCCGCGTCCCGGACCAGAGCATTCTCCACCGCGACCCCGGCGATAAACTCTGGTCGTCCGCCCTCGACCCGCATCGTACTCCCCCCCGGTTCTCCCACCCGCACGTGCACGCCATCCCGCTCGACTACGGTGCCGACGAACCGCTCGTTCTCGAGTCCGCGGACGGTCGTGCGACGGCGTTCGCGCCGCCGGAGGGCATCTGCGGCGCCGAGGTGCAGCGTGTCGTCGCCGAGGCAGTGGCCGCTCCGCTCCACGGTCCGCCGCTCTCTGCTCACGTGGTCGACGGTGACCGCGTGGTGATCGCAGTCGCCGGTGACGTGCCTCAGGCGGAGTTCGTGGTCGGTGCGGTCAGAGACTCCCTGCTCAGGGCCGGCATCTCGGAAGCCGACGTCACGGTGCTGCGGGGACCTTCGCTGGGCTATGAAACGGGACTGCGGAAGACGAGCCAGCCCCTCATCCCCTCAGCCGAGACGTTCGATCCAGGCGTCGAGACGGCGACCGCCTATCTGGCCGCCGACGAGGCCGGCCGGCCCCTGCACCTCGCCCGGGCCCTGGTCGACGCCGACGTCGTGGTCGCCGTGGGGGAGTGGGGATGGAGTCCGGTCCTGGGTGGACGCTCGATCGAGGGCGAACTCTGGCCGACGTTCGCGAGAGCGGAGTGCCGTCGGGATCTGCTCATGGCGCTCGCCCGTCGAGGACGGGGCGCGCTGGCCGATTGGAAGGGGGGCATGCAGGAAATCGCCTGGCAGCTGGGCGTGTGTGCGAGCCTCCGGCTCGTCCGCGGTGCCGGAGGCTCGCTGGCCGCGGCCCGCTTCGGGCTTCCCGACGAGGCGGCACGGCAGGCCCGCGAGTCGGCGGCGGCGTGGTGCCCGGAAATCGGGCCTCTGGCCGACGTCGCCGTGGCATCGCTCTCCGATCCCGACGGCGGCTTCGGTGCGGTCGCCGCCGCGGTCGCCGCCGCCACGCGTGCCACGCGGCCCGGTGGCACCATCTGCGTCGCCTGCCGCAGCCTGGAGCCGGCCGGCGTGATCGTCGAGCGGTGGCGGCAGGGCGTGCCGCTCGAAGGGCTCGTTCACGAGGCGGTCGCCTCCCGGGATCCGGCTCTGGTCGCCGATGCCCTGCTCGCCCGCTTCTTCGCCCGGGCGCTCGACGACCGGCGGCTGGTGCTCCTCTCCGACCTCTCGGAGGAGGCGGTGGAAGACCTCGAGTTCGGCCATGCCTCGTCGCCCGAGGTGATCGAACGGCTCGCCCATCGGGCCGAACGGCTCGTCGTGCTCGCCGAGGCCGATCGCTGCCTGCCGAAGGACGTCGACTGATTCACGGCGCCGCGAGGCGGTGCCGGAAAGACGCCCGCGGCAGCGGCCCCCATTGGCGTGAGTCGATGCTACCGGTGGGGAAGTCACCGAGCACGAGAAACGCCGGTGCCTCGAGCCGCCACGAGATCGCGGCGTCGCTCGCGGCGCGATAGTGAACGTCCCGCCACGCGGCAACCCGTTCGACGCGCGTGGTGTCATCGACCTCGAGCTCGCACCGCGGGATCGTGGCGGCATCCCCCTCACCGTGCCGCGGCTCGGCGAACGACCAGCTCTCCGGCACGCGGGCCGGGAGACCGGAGCGGAGGCCGGTCGAATCGGCGGCACCCCTGTCGACCCACGCGACCGCGACGTCGCGGCCGTCGAGGTGCCCGGCGAGCATCCCGATGCGGGCCCTCGCGGGAAGCCGCCACGTGAGCGTGGCGGCACCGAGGACGACGCGGACCCGCGCCGCGGCGGAGCCGGTCTGCAACAGGGCCACGAGGCCGGCGTCGCAGACGGCCTCGAGCGGACGGTTCACCTCGGTGGCGAACGGGGCGTCGTCGAGCACCTCGTCGTCCGGGAGCCGAGCCTGGCGGCCTTCCGCCTCGAGCGGCACCGTCAGGGGAACGGCCATCTCCGCGAGCACAGCCGGTGGCTTGAGCACGGTCTCGCCGTCGACCACGAGGTCCCCTTCCCGGATCGTCACCCATTCGCCCGGCAGGCCTGCCACCCGCTTGACGGCCGCTTCACCATCGGGCGCGACGACGATCCAGCGGTCGAATCGCCGTGGTACGGGCAGCCGACCGGCCAGTGGCAGCCAGCCGCTCGCCACCACGTCGCCCGGCATCAGGCCCGGCGCCATCGAGAGCCCGTCGACGATGAACCGCCGAGGACGCACGCAGACCACCAGCGTCGCGGCCGCCAGCGCGACGGCAAGCACGACGGCGGCCCGGCGGGCGGTCACGGCCTCACGAGACCTTCGCCCACTGGTGGCTCTTGGCGCTCGCCAGCACGGCGTCGCAGACCTTCTGCGTCTCGAGCGCGTCGCGGAACGTCGGCGGGCAGGGCTGCTTCTTCGCGTAGGCCTCGAGGAAGTCGGCCACCTGGTGGACGAACGAATGCTCGTAGCCGATCGCCAGCCCCGGCACCCACCACTTGCCCATGTAGGGATGGTCGCCGTCGGTCACGTGCACGCTCTTCCAGCCCCGCATCGGACCGGCGTCCTTGTAGTCGAACACCTGCAGCCGGTGGAGATCATGGAGATCCCACTTGAGGCTCATGTTCTCGCCGTTGATCTCGAACGTGTAGAGCGCCTTGTGGCCGCGGGCATACCGCGTGCTCTCGAAGAGGCCGAGCGAGCCGTTCTTGAAGTGGCAGAGGAACGAGCAGGCGTCGTCGATGCCGACCGGCTCCACCTTGCCGGTGAGCTGGTGGGTTCGCTCCTTGACGAACGTCTCGGTCATCGCCGTGACATCGGCCACCTGGCCATTGAGCCAGATCGCCGTGTCGATGCAGTGGGCGAGCAGGTCGCCCGTCACGCCGCTGCCGGCCGCCGCGGCGTCGAGCCGCCAGAGGGCCGCCCCGCCCTGCGGCAGGTCGGCGTTGATCGTCCAGTCCTGGAGAAACTCGGCCCGGTAGTGGAACACGCGGCCGAGGGCGCCCGAGTCGATGATCTGCTTCGCGAACGTCACCGCCGGGATGCGGCGGTAGTTGTACCAGACGGTGTTGGGCACTCCGGCCTTCTCCACCGCCGCGCACATCCGCTCCCCCTCGGCCACGTCCATCGACAGCGGCTTCTCGCAGAGGATCGCCTTGCCGTGCTTCGCCGCCTCGATCGCGATCTCCGCGTGGAGGTTGTTGGGCGTGCAGATGTCGATCGCATCGATGTCGTCGGCGGCCACGAGCTTCCGCCAGTCGGTCTCGACCCGCTTGTAGCCCCAGCGGTCGGCGAAGGCCTTCGCCTTCTCGGCGTCCCGCGCCGCGACCGCCTGCAGGACCGGGTGATATTCCAGGTCGAAGAAGTCCTTGACGCGGTTGTAGCCGTTGGAGTGGGCCCGGCCCATGAAGCCGTAGCCGATCATGCCGATGCGGAGTGGTTTGGCCATGCGGGAAATCCTCGAGTGTTCAGGGGCGTGCGGGGTAAGCCGGCTCGGGAACGGCAAAAGTCTCGTCGCCGGGGCGAGGATACGCCCAAGGCTCCTCGAGCGTTTGCCGATTCCCTCGCCTTGTCCAACCAGCTGCGTCTCAACCGGGAGCAGGGTGGATCAATCGTATGACGATGCTCTGTGACGGGCTCCGATTCAGGGAAAAAGAAAGCAGACGGTTTCTCACCCCCAGCCGTGGGCGTCGCGGACGGCGATCATGGTCTTGAGGATGGTGTTCCAGGTCGACGGGTTCTCGAGCGTGGAGTTGGGGAACATGCAGCCGTCCCAGCAGATGTGCCGGATGCCGCGGTCTGCTGCGCCCTGGAGCCAGAGCCCGGAGCACTTCACGATGTCGAGTTTGCCATTGGGGTCGTCGGCCGGGCAGTGCTTGCCGGTCTTGTCGTGCGAGCCGGCACCGTGCACCTGGCCGTCGTTCTGGGCCACGTGGAAGTCGTAGGTCCAGGGCCGCAGCTTCGCCACCATCTGCTCGTAGGCGGGCCAGAACTCGGCCTCGGTGTAGCCCGGCTGCACGAGGGCGTGCTCCGGCGCGTTGTAGCCGAGCAGGTAGAGATAGGTGTGGGCGAGATCGGCCTGGAAGCCGAGGGCCTCGGGCATCCCCACCTCCTCGAGCAGGTCGAGCATGTCCTTCCAGGAATGCATGCCCGCCCAGCAGATCTCCCCCTCGGCCGCCAGCCGCTGGCCGTGGTCCCTGGCGATCTTCGCGGCCTCGCGAAACGTCTCCGCGATCTTCGTGGTGTTGGCCTTGGGGTTCTCCCGCCACTTCGCCACGCCGAACTCGGCCGAGTCGATGCGGATCACGCCGTACTTCCGCACTCCCTGCCGCTCGAACACCTTCGCGATCCGGCAGGCCATCTTCACGGCCGAGAGAAACTTCTCGCGGGCCGCCACGTCACCCATCGCGGAGTCGCCCACCGTGCCCGGCCAGACCGGGGCCACCAGCGACCCGACCGCGAACCCGTGGCCCGCGATCGTGTCGGCGATCCGCAC
>CAIKWU010000445.1 GCA_903831155.1 uncultured Planctomycetaceae bacterium
GCATGAATTCCCGCGCTCGAGTCCGCGCCCGGACGGATCAGCGTGCCCGCCAGTCCGTCCGCTCTCCCAAACGTCAACGGACTCGCGCTGTCGTTGGTGAAGGTCTGGGCGTCGTTCACCTCGACCACCATGGTGCTCACATTGCTCGAGGCATTGCCGGTCGGCGCGTTGTAGATCACGACGGTGCCCGTGGTGAGCGACGCCTCCGCCACGGTGATGCCGGAGCTGCCGAGCCGCAGCGTGTGCGTGTTGGCATTGGCATTCGTGTTCGGCTGCCCGCGGATCACCTTGGCCGTGGTGTTGGTGAAGGTGATGCCGGCTGCGGAGGCCGAGACGCCGACGGCCCCGGTGGTTTGCATCTGCGCGAGCACGTCGAAGGTGTTCACGCCGAACAGCACCGGCGTGGTGGCATCGGGAACGGGCCCGGCGCTCAGGTTCCACTGCCCGCTGTTCGTCCAGAGGCCGGCCGTGGCGACTCCCCGCGTCCAGGAGGTCGGGGTCTGCGCCGATGCCGTGCCTGCGACCACCACGACGAGCATGGCGATCGCCGCGCTCGAAGACCGTCGATGCATGGATCCGATCATGGGAGCCCCTTCTGTTTGCTGCCTCTGGTTCGTGGCTTCGGCACGCGGCACCGATTCACGGCGGGTCACAACGACCGCACCACGTTTACCCCGCACCTCGCCCTCCACTTTCGGTAAGTTAATGATGTTTCCAATCTGGGAAAGGGGCGTTCGGTGAAAAGTGACGAATCGGGCGCGGGCAGGGACGAATCGGCGCACCATGGGACGAATCGGGCAGATTCAGGGACGAAACGGCGGCGCCTTCTCCTGCCGGCGGCGCCGGAACCGACGCCCCGCCTCGCTCGCCGCTCGTTCGTGGCGGCGACGGCCGCCGCCCTGGGGGCGGTCGTGGGCCGTCGCACGTGCGCGGCGGGCCGCCCGGATCGCATCCGCGTCGGCGCGATCGGCGTCGGCGGCCGCGGCCGGTTGCTCCTCGACCAGCTTCCGGACGATGCCCACCTCGTCGCGATCGCCGACTGTGATCTGCCCCGCGCTGAGGCCTACGCGAAGGACCACGCCGCGAGGCACGGCACCAGGCTCGACGTGGTGCAGGACCATCGCCGGCTCCTCGACCGCGACGACATCGATGCCGTGATCGTCGCCACCGGCGACTTTCAGCGGGTGCTGCCCTGCATCCACGCCTGCCAGGCCGGCAAGGACATCTACGCCGAGAAGCCGCTCACGCTCACGGTGCAGGAGGGCAGGGCGCTGGTGAGCGCCGTCCGCCGGCACGGACGCGTGCTGCAAGTCGGCACGCAGCAGCGGTCGATGGCGATCAATCGCCGGGCGTGCGAGTTCGTCCGCTCCGGCGGCCTGGGCACGCTCCGCGAGGTCCGCGTGATGAACTACCACGGGTCGGCGGCGGAACCCGTGCCGATGCCCGGGGCGGAGCCCGTGCCCGAGGGCCTCGACTGGAATGCGTGGCTCAACCAGGCCGCCGAGCGGCCCTTCAGCCCCGTCTGGATGGCGTGGATGCAGTGGCGGGACTTCGCGGGCGGGGAGATCACCAACTGGGGCGCCCACGGCGTCGATCAGGTGCAATGGGCCCTTGGCGCCGACGACACGGGGCCGGTGCGGATCGTGCCGCGGATCGCGGCGCCCAACGCGGCGGTCGAGATGACGTACGCATCGGGCGTGCGATTGAACTTCGTGCTCGAAAAGGGCCCGATGGGCGGAGGCGTGTTCATCGGCGACCGCGGCAAGCTCGAGATCAACCGCAACAAGATCGTGTCCAATCCGCCGGAGATCGCCGCGGAGATTCTTGCGGGGATCGACGTCGCCGCGGAGGAGCGGGCCTGGAGCGACGCCCTCGCCCTCTGGCAGGCCAGGCAGCACCTGCAGAACTGGCTCGACTGCATCCGCTCACGCGAGCGGCCCGTGGCCGACGTCGAGATCGGCCACCGCTCGGTCACGGTCTGCCATCTCGCGGGGATCGCCCGCCGGCTCGGCCGGCCTCTCGACTGGGATCCGGTCGCGGAGCGGTTCGTGTCCGCCCCCGACGCCGACGCGCTCCTGTCGCGGCCGCGGCGGGCCGGCTTTGAACTGCCCGAGTCATGAGGACGAAGCCATGAAGCGTGATTGCACGGCCCCGACGACCAGCACCGCACTGTGCGGCAGCACCCTGACGGCCTGCGCCATGCTCGCCGCGATTGGAGCCCTGCTCGCCGGCGGCTCGGTCGCCGCCGCCGACGTGCCCTCCGCGCGGCCCAACGTGGTGGTGATCCTCGTGGACGACATGGGCTTCTCCGACCTCGGCTGCTACGGCGGCGAGATTCCCACGCCGCACCTCGACGCGCTGGCGGCCAACGGCCTCGCCTTCACGCGGTTCTACAACGCGGGCCGCTGCTGCCCCACCCGCGCAAGCCTGCTCACCGGCCTCTATCCACACCAAGCCGGCGTCGGCCACATGACCGACGACGACGGCCTGCCCGGCTATCGCGGGCGGCTCGGCGACGGCTGCGTGACGATCGCCGAGGCGCTCCGCGACGCGGGCTACTTCACCTGCATGGCGGGCAAATGGCACGTGGGCCAGAACCACGGAGTGGCCCCGTGGAACCGCGGCTTCCTGCGGAGCCTGAATCCGGCGACCGGCGGCTTCTACCAGGCGGGCTCCCCGCGATACGACCTGTCGCTCGACGGCGAGGCGATCGCCGCCGACGACCCGCGGCTGCCGGCGAACTGGTACTCGACCGACCTCTGGACCGAGTTCGGACTGACGTTCATCGACGAGGCCCGCGCGGCCGACAAGCCCTTCTTCCTGTATCTCGCCCACAATGCGCCGCACTTCCCGCTCCAGGCTCCCGCCGACGAGATCGAGCGGTTGCGGGCGGCCTACGCCGACGGTTGGGACGCCCTGGCCGCGCGGCGGTTCGAACGGCAGGTGGCGGCAGGCCTGTTCACCGGCCGGGAGACGCCCGGCGGCCGCCCCGCGGGCGTGACCGCGTGGCACTCGCTCCCCGAGGCCGAACGGGAGAGATTCGCCCACCTGATGGCGGTCTACGCGGCCACGGTGCACCTGATGGATCGCTCCATCGGCCGGCTCGTGGACGGCCTCCGCGAGCGGCGGGTTCTCGACGACACGCTGATCCTGTTCCTGAGCGACAACGGCGGCAACGCCGAGAGCGGTCCGGCCGGCCGCACCGCGGGCGATCCCACGAAGCCGGACTCGTCGTGGTTCTGCGGGGAGAGCTGGGCGTGGCTGGAGAACGTGCCGTTGCGGAGGTTCAAGCACTTCACGCACGAGGGGGGCATCGCCACGCCGCTGATCGCCCACTGGCCAAACGGCATCTCCTCCCGGGGCGAGCGGCGGCACCAACCCGGCCACGTGATCGACATCCTTCCCACGTGCCTCGAGGTGGCCGGCACGCGGGCTCCGGCGAAGCGGGACGGCCGACCGGCGATCCCCGCGCAGGGCAGGAGCCTCGTGGCCGCGTTCCGCGACGAGCCGGGCGACGACCGCCTCCTCTTCTGGGAGCACGAGGGCAACGCCGCGGTGAGTCGGGGCGACATGAAGCTCGTGCGACTCGGCCGCGACGGCCCGTGGGAACTCTACGACCTCGCCGCGGATCGCACGGAGCACCACGACCTCGCGAAGGACCGCCCCGATCGGGTGCGCGAACTCGCCACCGCCTGGCAGCAGTGGGCGGAGAGCGTCCACGCGATCCCGATGCCAGAGCGACTGCGAAAAAAGGCCGCTCATCCCTGACGGCCGACAGGTCGCACGGGCGTCGACGTCACAAGGGGGTGGCGTCAGTACGCCGCATCGCCCCGCGCGGGCCCGCCGTCGAGGATCGCGGCCGCGTCGCCCACGCCGATCCGGGTGCATCCCATGTCGAGGTAGCGGACCGCCTCGTCCCAGGTGCGGATGCCCCCGGAGGCCTTCACCTGCAGCCGCCCGCCAACCGTATCGAGCATGATCTGCACGGCCTCGGGCGTGGCTCCCGTCGGACCGCTCGACTTCACGCCGAAGCCGGTCGAGGTCTTCACGAAGTCGGCCCCCGCCGCCTCGGCGATCCGGCACGCGGCGGCGATCTGTTCCGGCGAGAGGTAACACGTCTCGAGGATCACCTTCACGATCACGCCCTTCGGCTTCGCCTCGGCGACGACCGCCGCGATGTCGGCCCGGACCGCCGTCTCGTCGCCCGACTGGAGCGCCCCCACGTTCATCACCATGTCGAGCTCACGGGCGCCGTCGGCGATCGCCAGCCGCGACTCGAGGGCCTTCACCTCGGGCCGCTGCGCCCCGTGCGGGAAGCCGATCACGGCCGCGACCACGACCGGGCTCCCGGCCACGAGCTTCGCCGCCGCGGCCACGTCGCACGACCGCACGCAGAGGCAGCCCACTCCCTTGGCCACGCACATCGCGGCGTGCTTCGCGAGGTCGGCCCGGGAAAACTCCGGCTTGAGGACGGCATGGTCGAGCGTGACGGCAACGGCAGCGGTCGAGCGGACGGTCATGAGCGGAACTCCACGGGGAGGCGGAAGTCTAACCGAACCGCAAGCAACTCGGCGGCATCGCTTCC
>CAIKWU010000446.1 GCA_903831155.1 uncultured Planctomycetaceae bacterium
GGCCGCGGATCGGGTCCAGGTGCCGATCGAAGCGCGAGTTCCGCCGCCGTTCGAAGATTGTGGACCGGAGTTCGGAGCTCGTGGGCCACATCTGCAGCGAATTGGTCGAGCCGTATCACGGCCGCGGATAGGCGATCCAATGTGGCGTTAAAGCTGTCCGCCACGTCGGCCAGCTCGTGCGGTACCCCACCGATGCCGACACGATGGTGGAGACTATCGGCCGATACAGCTCGGACCTCGGCGGCTACCCGGCGGAGCGGGCGCAGCCCGGCTTGGGCGATCAGAAACCCAGACAGGACGGCGGCGGCAAGGGTCGGAACTACGGCTATCGCCATGTTTCGATAGACCAAGCCGATAATCGCCCACTCCCCGGTCCGAGGGCAGCCAATCTGGTACCGCCATCCGTCAAACTCCCGCGTGTACAAGATGTACCGCTGGCCGTTCGCCGTGAAAGACTCTGCTCGCCCACCGGCGGGCGGAAACGATGCCTCCGGGAACTCGCGGGCGAAGAGAGGTGACTCGTGGAAAATCCTCCCATCAGGCTCGATCACTCGGAGCGGTGATTCTTCGTCAACACCTGGAATCTTCAAGAAAAGCTCGCGGCTGGCGTGCACCTTGGCCAAGTACGGGCCGACCGCACCGGCCTCATCCTGGTCGGACTGCCAGGTAACGCTCAGGTGAACGGCGGCAACCGCTGTAGCCAACAGGACGATCACCGCGGCCGCGTACCAGACAGTAAGCCTGACCGCGAGCGATGGCGGCCTACCCCCGATCTTCCAGAACATACCCGGCCCCCCGGATTGTGTGGATGAGTTTGACCGGGAACTGCCCGTCGACCTTGTCACGTAGCCGCTTCACCTGGACATCGACCACGTTGCTGTCGTATTCGAATGAAGCATCCCACACCCGGTCCACGATGGTGGCCCGTGAGAGAACGTGACCTGACCGGCGGGCGAACAACGCAAGGAGCGCGAACTCCTTCGGTCGGAGATCGAGCGGCACTCCGCCACGGTGAGCTCGTCTCGCGGCGATGTCGACCCGGAGGTCAGCCACCGTCACCACATCGCTCGCCCGGTCCCCACGCCGGAGCACGGCCCTGAGGCGGGCAAGAAGTTCAGCAAACGCGTACGGCTTGACCAGATAATCGTCCGCTCCGAGGTCAAGCCCGCGGACACGATCGTCGACTGCGTCCCGTGCAGTCAGGCACAAAACCGGCGTGCGGTCACCCGCCTCCCGAAGCGACTCGAGCACGCTCCAACCGTCCCTCCCGGGCAAACCAAGGTCCAGCAGGATGGCGTCGTACTGCCGTGTGCGGGCGAGATGCAGCCCGTCTGATGCAGTACTGGCCACGTCGGCCGTGAAACCGCTCTCGGTCAGACCGCGGTCTAGTTGGAGGGCAGTCCTGCGATCGTCCTCGATCACCAGGAGTTTCATGAGAGATTCCTTGCGTCTGTCACGCCGGGCCGGCCCTTTGAGCGTCGGCGATAGATACCAGAGCAAGAACGGCGAGGCTTTCCTGTCGCCAACGGCCCGCCCGGCGTGAACTTTCACATGTTTCGCGATGA
>CAIKWU010000447.1 GCA_903831155.1 uncultured Planctomycetaceae bacterium
CCGAGAGCCGGGCTATGGGAGCGAGCGAAGCCTGGAGGGCGAAGCGAAGCGGACATGCAGCGAGCCGAGGCCACGATGGCCGAGGCGAGCGTCCGGCGACGGGGCACGGGCGGCCCCTCACGGCAACTCGATTCCGCATGATGCCAGCCTCACGTGATCAGCTGCTCGACGACCTTGCCGCCATCGACGATCTCGATCGGCCGGGAGCCCGGGGACATCAGCTCCTTGCGGGCGTCGATGCCGAGCCGGTCGTAGACCGTGGTCGCCCAGTCCTCGACGGTGAGCGGGTCGTCCTCGGGCTCGGCCGCCGTCGCGTTGCTCGAGCCGTGCACGAGCCCTGCCTTGATGCCGCCGCCGGCCATCACGATCGAAAACACCTTCGGCCAGTGGTCGCGGCCCGCCGTGGGATTGATCTTGGGAGTGCGGCCGAACTCGGTGCCGACGCACACGAGCGTCGACGCGAGCAGGCCGCGGCGGTCGAGGTCGCGGATCAGCGTGGCGAACGCCTGGTCGAAGGCCGGCGCCTGACTCTTGATGCCCTTCTCGAGCTTGTCGTGGTGGTCCCAGCCGCCGTAGGTGAGCGTCACGAACCGCACGCCCGACTCGACGAGCCGGCGGGCCAGGAGCATCCGCATGCCGGCCTGGTTGCGGCCATACTCGTCCTTGAGCGCATCGGTCTCCTGCTTCAGGTCGAAGGCCTGCTGCGCCTTCGTCGAGCTGATCAGCCCGTAGGCCCGCTGGTAGAAGGTGTCGAGCGCGTCGAGGGAGTCGCTCTTCTCCCGCTCCCGGAAGTGGTCGTTGACCACGTCGAGCATCCGCCGCCGCTTGTCGAAGCGGGCCGTGTCGATGCCCTCGGGCAGGTCGAGGTCGCGGACTTTGAACCTCCCGTCGGCGGGGTCGGCGCCGAGGCTGAAGCCCGAGTAGGCGCTCGACAGGTAGCCGGAGCCGGCGAACTCGTTGGGCACGCTCGGGATGCAGACGTAGGCCGGCAGATTCTCGCGGGGGCCGAACTCGTGCGAGATCACCGACCCGAAGCTCGGGTACTGGAGCGCGGGGCTCGGCTTGTAGCCGGTGAACATGTTGTGCGTGCCCCGCTCGTGGGCCGCCTCGCCGTGGGTCATCGAGCGGCAGATCGCGAGCTTGTCGGCGATCTTCGCGGTGTGCGGGAGAACCTCGCCGAAGCGGACGCCGGGAAGCACGGTGTCGATGCTGCCGAGGGGGCCGCGGTAGTCGATGGGCGCGAGCGGCTTGGGATCGAACGTCTCCTGGTGGGCGAACCCGCCCGGCAGGTAGATGTAGATCACCGACTGGGCGGTGGCCTGCTTCGGGGCGTGGCCGGGGTTGGCCTCGGCCCGGGCGGACTGCATCCGGAAGTAGTCGCCGAGCGACAGGCCGAGGCCGCCGAGGGCCCCGACGGAGAGAAACCCGCGACGATCGACGCCGCGCGAGAAGGACGGCATGAGGCACCTCCACGAAACGGGACGCGGCGGCACGAAAGACCCAGTTCCTGAAGATTACTTCAGTTTGCGGGGACGTGCGACTCCCCGCTGGTGGAGGGGCTGCGGTGCTGTCCGGGCAGGGAGGTTCGCCGCGGCGACAAAGCCCGCGGCCGCCGGTGGGCGTTTTCGCTCGCGTGCTCGTGGCGGATCGAGGCTCCGGGCCTTTGCCCCATGGCCGCGATGGGCCATCAGTCGATTGGCGACCGGCTGCGCCACCAGTCGACGGTCTCGCCGAGCCGCTCCCTGAGCCCGATGGGGAAGAGGTGCGGAAAGCGGCCACGGAGCCGTGACGCGTCGGCCACCAGCACCGGAACGTCGTGCGGCGGAGTCGGCACGCGACCGAGGTCGATCAACTCGGCGCGGCCGATGATGTCGCCGATCGTTCGCAGGACATCGGCGACGGTCGTCGCCGCACCGGAGGCGACGTTCACGTCACCCGACAGATCGGAGTCGAGGACCTCCACGAAGGCGGCGGCGACGTCGACTACGCTCGAGTAATCACGGACCTGGTTGCCGGCGGTGGCGGCGAACGGGCGGCCGTCGAGCAGCGAGGTGATGGCGGCGGGAACGAGCCGGGCCGGCTGCTCGTGGGGGCCGAAGAGATGGAACACGCGGCCCCACGCGGCCGAGAGCCCGTGCCGGTTCGAGGCCTCGACCACGGCACTGCGGAAGGCGACTTTCGCCCTGCCGTAGGGGGTCGTCGGTTCGAGCACGGCGGTGGCCTCGGCGAGCGGCACGTCGGTTGGTGCGTATTCGACGCAGGTGCCGGCTCCCACGAAGCGGACGCCGCCGCTTCGGACGAACGCCTC
>CAIKWU010000448.1 GCA_903831155.1 uncultured Planctomycetaceae bacterium
GCGAATGCCTTTGTCTCGTCCCAGGTCGGTGGCCGGGTCACGGCAGGTGCGGACGGCGGCGGGGTCGGCTTGGCGACAGGCGGGCTGGCGACTGTCGGGCTGGCGGGCCGCGCTGCTGCGGCCCGTTGCTCCAGGATCTTCAGCTCCTCGGGGCCGGGTGGCGTCGGCGCCTGGATGAACGCCGGCTCAGGCTCAGACTGCCGGCCGAGCAGTGAATCGAAGAATTTACGAGGTGCGCCGCGCGGAGCGGGCGGTGCCGCCTCGGGCAGCGACAGCCAGGGGTGTGCCACTGCGAAGGCGACCGCCAACGCGCAGACCACGGACCGCCGGCGACGGCGAAGACGGCGGACCTCCCGGGGCGTCGCTGCAATCATGGAGCAAGTCAGAGTTGGCAGGCGGAAATAATGCACTGAAAGCGGCTACCCATCGTGATTGCGAAGACCGCGACGAGACTTCTATCGGCTATCTCGCCGTCAGACAGTTGCCGCTCACCATCGACCGGCTGAGGATTCCGTCAGCTTGCCTCGCACGGCCAGCCAGCGAGAACCCCCCAGCCTGCGCCCCTTTCGCCCGCCGCGTGGTCGAGCAGACGGGAGCTAAAACAGTCGGCGGAAGCCTTCGGCGATCGACCACTCGGCCTTGTTGGCCTCCGGATCGGCGGCCCATTCCCGCCAGGCGTTGACGTCGTTGCCGAGGTCGCGGCCGCTGACCTGCTTGAGCGATGCCACGGCCCGATACTGAACCGCAGGATCGCCATCTTCCAGGGCCCGCGCCAGCACGGGGATCGCCTGCTTGTCCTTCAGTTCGCCCAGCATCTTCAGGGCCCGCAGCCGCACATCCAGATCCGTATCGGTCTGGAATCGCGTGGCCAAGAGCTGAACCGCTTCGGCTCCGCCCCGCTTGGCCCACACGTCACAGGCCCGGATCCGCACCATCTCGTTCGGATCCTGCATCGCGCCCGTGCAGATGGCGGTGGCGGCGGCAGTGTCATATTCCGCCGCGGTTTCCAGAATCTTGCTGCGGACACGCGGATCGTGCTCCTCGAGCATCATGCGGACGAGATCCTGCGTGAATTCCTGCTGATTCTGAGTCGACTCAGACTTCACAGCCTTGGAGCGTTCCGCGAGCTTCTTGATCCGGGTGTCGGCAGTGAAGCCGTACTTCTCCTGATCCCGGACGGACTTGTCCCGACGACTCCAAGGGCTCCAGCTGGCGCATCCCGTGAGCATCAGGGATGCCAGCAGCAGGAGAACCACGCCGCGAAACCGCGGGACAGACGAGGAATGCGACGCGGATGCAGTCATGGATCGTCACCACCCTATGAGCAGGTGCCGTCTGGGGGGCCGGCCTGAGGGCGAGACCGTATCGCCCCGGAACGGGTGGAGCCAGATCAAATGTTCCCCAAGATGCGCGAACCGGGGCCTGCCGATCCCCACGTTCTTTCCCAGTTCGCCTTTCCCCATCCGCCCAAACCTGTTCGCATGGCGTCGTCCGCCGCCCCCGGAGCAGTCGAACATGCCTCGTATTCCAAGACTGGTGTTGGGCATGGCGTTGCTATCCGTGCTGGTCGGGCACAGCCGTGGCGAGCCGGGCAGAAAGCCGCAGACCGAAACGCGGCCCGTGGAACGGGTCGAGGTGCGGGGCGACGGCGGACGGCGGCAGGTCGAGGGGGTCGTGGTCGTGGAGGCCGTCGATGGCGGACTCTTGCTTGAACGCGCCGACGAAAGGCTGGAGTTGGTGCAGCCAGGCGTCATCCTCTCCCGCACACCGGTGGCTCGGCCCGAGGTGGAATCGCCACGGGACCTCGGTCGCAGGATCCTCGGCGAGCTGCCGCCGGGCTTCGACCTGCTCGTGACCAAGCACTACTGCATCTGCTTCGACACCTCGCGAGCCTACGCCCAATGGTGCGCCGCGCTCTTCGAGCGGCTCCACGACGCCTTCGCC
>CAIKWU010000449.1 GCA_903831155.1 uncultured Planctomycetaceae bacterium
CGGAATCGGCGTCCTCGAGTTCACGAACCTCTCGGTCGGCCGCGGCACCGACACGCCGTTCGAAGTGATCGGCGCGCCGTGGCTCGACGGCCGGCCGCTCGCCGACGCGCGCGCGGCCCGACGCCTTCCCGGCGTGGCCTTCGTGCCGATCCGGTTCACGCCCCGCGCGAGCACCGTCTCCGGGCAGGGGTGCGGGGGCGTGAACGTCGCGATCACCGACCGGGCCGTGTTCGACCCCGTCCGCGTCGGGCTGGAGATCGCGGTGGCGATCCGGCGGCTGCATCCCCACGAGTGGCAGGCCGAGAAGGCCGACCTGCTCCTCCTGCATCGCGAAACCCTCGACGCGATCGTCGGGGGCGAACCAGCCGACTCGGTCCTCGAAGCGGCGCGGCACGGCGTGAAGGAGTTCGCCGGACGGCGGGGGGAGTGGCTGCTCTATCCCTGACGCCCCGGGGACCACGCCGCAGTGCGAACCGGCCACCATCCACGAACGCATACGATGGACCGGATGAATAATTTATTGACACGGCACGCCATTTTCAGTTGAATCCCAGTAGTCCGTCACACGTTCCACGTTCTTTCGCGAGGGGTCCCATGGCTGTCTCCACCCGGTCTTTTGGCGCAGGTCGTCGCGGTCGGGCGACTCGTGTCGCCACAGGCCTGTGCCTGGCGCTGGTCGCCTGCTGCGGGACCGTCCACGCGCAGCTCACGCTGACGGAGGTCTCCCGCTTCAACCTCGACGCGATCACGTCGGGGACGAACAACGACGGATCCGAGAACACCCGCTACGTCGGCAACAACGTCAACTCCGTCGCCTGGAACGGCTCGCGGCTGTTCGTCGCCGGCTTCGTCAACTCGGGGCAGGGCGGGTTCTACGACGCAGAGGGCATCATCGAGGTCACCAACGCGGCCACGACGGGCGTCGTCGGCTCCACGGCCGTCCAATACGGCAGCCGGTTCGGCTACTATCCCGGCGTCAACAGCCGCGGCTACACCGGTCTGGCGATCAGCGGCAGTCGCGTCTTCGCCTCGCTCGATCTGGGCACCGCGTATCCGGCGAACGTCGCGCCCGGCATGGCCGGCTACGACGTCTCGGGCACGACACCGGTGCAGTCCTGGGCGCTCAACAACGTTCGCGGCAGCGTCAACGTCTCGGTCGATCCCGGCTACGTCGTCTCCGGCACGAGCCAGGGCGGAGCGGGCGTCGCCTGGGGCACGTTCGGCTCGGGCAGCACGTCCCGCATCCTCAACAACCCGACGACCGGCGGCTACATCTACACCACCGCCACGACCGGTAGCACGGCGCAGGGCCTCCAGTGGCGGCTTCCGACTCCGGACATGCCGCAGTTCGCGCGGTCGCTCGACTTCGATCCCGACACGGGTGACGTCTACGGCCGCACGGGCAACTGGGTGACCAAGGCGGTGCGAACCGGCACCAACTCGGCTGCCACGCCGATCGCCCTCTGGAGCACCTACACCGGCACGAACGTGCTGGGACAAAACATCGCCTTCCTGAACAACACGACCAGCGGCGACCTCGTCGTGTTCAACGAGCGGTCCGACCCGGCCTACAAGCAGACGCTGTCGCAGTCGGTGCAGTTCCTCGATCCCAATGGCACGGGCCAGGCGGCGACCTGGAACTTCCTCGGAGGCGCGGCGTCGGGGGATCAGCAGAAGAGCGGCTGGTACGACTTCTCGTTCGACCCGGTCACGCAGACGCTCGCCATCGCCCAGCCCGAGAGTTACCGCGTGTCGATCTTCAAGTTCGGCGGGCCCGACCCGTCCACCCAACTCCGCTGGGCTGCCGACGGCGTGGTCCTCGGCGGCGACGGCACGTGGGACACCGGAGTCTCGCAAACCTGGGCGGGCAGTTACGGCCCCGAGGTCTGGAACTCGGCCGCCAACGCCTACTTCGGCGGCACGACCTTCCCCACGAGCAACGTGACCGTGGTGGCCGGTGGCGAGAGCGTGGGCCGCGGCATGTCGTTCGTATCGGACGGCTACACGATCGGCGGCGATTCGATCACCCTCACCGGCACGACGGCGCCCACCAACAACCTGTACGTCGATCCCGCCATCACGGCGACGGTCAACTCGTCGATCACCGCCACCAGCGGGCTGTCGAAGTCCGGTGCCGGCACGCTCGTCGCCGGTGGAACGATCGCCGGCGGCAACATGTTCATCAACAACGGCAAACTCTCGCTGGCGTCCACCGGCGTGATCCAACCCGACGCTCTCCGCGGGGTCACGATCCTCTCCACGGGCACGCTCGACGTCACGCAGGTCCCGGGTGGCTACGTCCTGCCGACCGCCACGGGCCTCGCCGGGGCCGGCAGGGTCGAGGGCGACGTCACGATCACCGCCAACTCGGTCGTGTCCCCTGGATCCAACCTCGGCGTCCTCACGGTCACGCAGGCGGCCACCCTGTCTTCGGGCGGCAACTACAACTGGCAGATCACCAGCGGCTCCGGCGTGATCGGCAATGCGTGGGACCTGCTCACGGTGGGCGGCACGCTCACGGTCGCGGCCACGTCGGCCGACCCCTTCAAGATCAATCTCTGGAGCCTGTCGAGCACCGGCCCGGACGTGAACGGCAACATCTCGAACTTCGATTCCACGCAGAACTACACGTGGACCATCGCCTCGGCCGCCGGCGGGATCAGCGGGTTTGCGTCGGACAAGTTCCTTGTGAACACCTCGGCCACGAACGGCACGGCTGGGTTCTCGAATCCCTACGGTGCCGGAACGTTCAGCCTGGCCCAGAGCGGCAACGACCTCAATCTCGTGTTCACGGCCGGAGTGCCGACGGTGATCACGATCAACGTGCCGAGCGGCACGCAGACGCAGACCCAGGCCGGCTACCCGACGCTCTCGGGCTCGATCCCCGTCGTAAAGACGGGCGACGGCACCCTGGTGGTCGATCAGGCCAACACCCTCTCGGGCTCCACCACCGTGCAGGGCGGTGTGCTGCAGATGGCCAACGCCTCGGCCCTCTCGGCGAGCCGGCTGGTGGTCGTGGCGGGCGGCACCGGCCAGGTGACCCCGCAGACCATGACGAGCGTGGCCAGCCTCGACCTGGCCACCGGCAACGGCCTGCTCGACGTGACCAGCGGCGGCCTCACGATCCTGGGCGGCATGAC
Source organism: uncultured Planctomycetaceae bacterium (assembly GCA_903831155.1). GTDB lineage: Bacteria > Planctomycetota > Planctomycetia > Pirellulales > UBA1268 > QWPN01. The sequence continues at coordinate 3,141 of CAIKWU010000449.1, forward strand.
GGCCCCACAGCTCGTGGCCGAGCTGCTCGAGGGCCGGGGCGACGGCACCTGGACCGGCACGTGC
>CAIKWU010000450.1 GCA_903831155.1 uncultured Planctomycetaceae bacterium
AGATCACGAGGCCCGCGGCGTAGACGTCGGCCCGCAGGTCCATGCGGCCGTCGGGGGGCATGTAGCGCGCGGTTCCGAGCCGCGAGAGCTGCGACGACGCCTGCGTGAGCAGGCCGAAGTCGGCGATCTTGAGATCGCGGCCCATGAACAGGCAGTTCGACGGCTTCACGTCGCGGTGCACCATCCCGGCCGCGTGGAGATGGGCGAGGCCGGCCGCGAGCTGACGCGAGCAGCGAACGCACTCGTCGGCCGCGAGCGGGCCCTGCTCCAGCCGCAGGGCGAGCGTCGCCGGCCGATACGCTGGATCGGTGCTGGCCGGCCGCCCCGAGACGTCGTCGGCGGGATCCATCAGCGTGAAGAGCACGTCAGCCGTGCGGCCGCCGTGGGCCAGCGGCACGATCTTCACGGCCTTGAGTCCGCCGGTGGCCCGGTTCACGCCGAGCCACGCCTCGCCAAAACCACCCCGGCCGATGCGGCGCACGAGGTCGATGTCGGGAATCGGCAGCGGCGAGGGCTCCGGGCGTGGTCGATGACGCGATTGCCCTGTCCCTGGTCCGAGCGTCGTTCCATGCGCCCCCGCCCTGACACGCATGAACGCGGAGCCCGGTAGGCATACACCCTCGACCGGATCCCAAGACGTACGTCTGGCGTGCGACCGCTCAAACCGGCCCATCCAGTCGGTCCGAGCGGGATGCGGTCGGCGGCGTTTGTCGGAGACACCCACGCCAGACGTGTCGGAGTCGGCCCCGCCTTCCGTCGGTCCCGATCGGGTTCACGGGGCCGAACTTGGCCGGGCGCTGGTTGCCTGCGTCCGGGAAGCGGTTACACTACCGCCCGCGGGGGACCCTTTTCGACCACGACCTGCGCGTGGGCACTTTACTCTACCTTTTTAACGGTGAACAAATGATGAATGGCATCTTTTGTCTGGCGGCGACCATGCCGAGTCTTTCGATCCTCCAATACAACGCGGTTGACAACATTTTCTCGATGACGGTCGCCACCATGGGGGCGGCGGCGCTGTTCTTGTTCTTGTCGCGGGCGAACGTCGATCCGGAATACCGTCCGGCCCTGACGGTCTCGGGGCTGGTGGTCGCGATCGCCTGCTACCACTACTTCATGATCCGGCACAGCTGGCACGACGCCTACAAGCTCGCGGAGGGCGGGGCGGGCTACGTGGGCACCGGAGCGGCCTTCAACGATTTCTATCGTTATGCCGACTGGATCCTGACCGTGCCGCTGTTGATGGTGGAGCTCGTGGCGGTCCTGCGGCTGCCCGAGGGGAAGGCGAAGAGCCTGCTGACCCGGCTCGTGATCGCGGCAGCGGCGATGATCGCGCTGGGCTATCCGGGTGAGGTGATCGCCGATCCGAATCGGTGGGGCGAGCGGGTCATGTGGGGTGGTCTGTCTTCGATCCCGTTCTTCTACATCCTCTACCTGCTCTGGACGGAGCTCACCAACTCGCTCGACAGCCAGCCGCCGGCGGCTCGCAAACTGCTCGAGATCGCCCGGCTGGTCATCCTGGTCACGTGGGCCGTGTACCCGATCGCCTATGCGTTGGGCGGGACGCCGGACGCGCTGCGGGCGAAGGCCGGGCTTGCTGATGCCGCGGGTGGGATCGCTGGGTCGAATGGCGTCGTCGGCCTGCAAATTGGCTACGCGATCGCCGACATGACCGCGAAGGCAGGGTTCGGTGTGCTGATCTACCTCATCGCCCGTGCCAAGAGCAGCAAGAGGGCTGCGGGCGAGGGGTCATACGCTTGATCGGCCCGGCCTCTCGGCCAAGAGAGTGATGACATGCACGCGGCCTCGTTAACCTTGCTCGTCTGGGCAATGATCGGGGCCGCGTGTTTTTTCCCAGCCGCCACGGCCGTGCCGGTCGGGAGCGTGCTGGCCTTGCTCGTCGCGGTGGTCGGCCTGCCCCACGGGGCGGCCGACCACCGCTTCGCCCGGTCGCGGCTCGAACCGCTCCTCGGGCCGGCGTGGTGGGGCGTGTTTCTGGCTGGGTATCTGGCGATCGCCGGGGCCGTCGTGCTGGGGTGGTTTCTCGCGCCTGCGGCCACGATCCTCGTGTTCTTCCTGGCATCTGCCTGGCACTTCGGCCAGGAGGAACCGGATCTGGCGCCCGGCCCGCGCGGAGCGAAGCTGCTCCGGCAGGCCTTCCGCGTGGCCCGGGGAGGCCTGGTGATTTGGGTTCCGGTCGCGTTGCAGACCGACGAGGTGGTGCGGATTCTGTCGCTGACGGCACCGCGCGGATTCGCGCCGGAGATCGAATGGGCTGTCGATGCGTTGGTGGCCTGCTCGTGGGTGATGCTGGCGATCGCGGGCGGCGCGTGGGGCTGGCAGGCGCTGCTGGCGATCGCGAGCGAGGGACGCAGGCGGCAGTTCCTGCTCCTCGACACGTTGATGGTCGCCTCCCTCGTGCTGTTGTTCGCCTGGGTGAACCCTGTGGTGGGGTTCCTGGTCTTCTTCTGCGGCTGGCACTCCGCCCGCGGCCTGCGACGACTGCGGCGTGAACTGGGTGAGAGCTGGTGGCAGCTGGCGGTGAGCCTCGCTCCCATGACGGCCCTGGCGATCGGGCTGATCGGTTGTGCGACCTGCCTCGTGCTGCGGGCTCCGACCTGGAACGAGACGCTGATTCGGGCCACGTTCGTCGGCTTGAGCGCCGTCGCCCTGCCTCATCTGCTGCTGCACGGGGCCGGCCCGGTGATCGACCAACTGAGCCGCCATCGTGTCGCTCAAGCGGTCGAGTTGAGGGGGGCCGCATGAGTCTGACCGTGCAGTTCGACCACGTGATCGTTGGCGGCGGCCTGCAGGGCTGCCTGCTCGCCCATGCGATCGCGCATCACCGCCCCGATGCCCGGGTGCTGCTCGTCGAGCGGGGGGATGACCTCTGCGGAAACCACACCTGGTCGTTTCACGAGTCCGACATTCCGGAGCAGGCCCGCGTCTGGTTCGACCCGCTGGTGGCCCACCGGTGGCCGGGGTATTTCGTCAGGTTTCCGGGGCTGTCTCGCCGGGTGGGGATTCCCTATGCCACGATCTCGTCTGACGGTCTCCGCGCGGCGACGCGCCAGCTGGCGCTCGAGGCGGAACGGCCAGCCGGCCGCGGAGCGCTCGTGATTCGCAGCGGCGAGACCTGTGAGATCGTGTCGCCGACCCGCGTGAGGCTCGGCGACGGCTCTCCGGTCGATGCCGCGACGGTCATCGACTGTCGCGGGCGGGCTGCGGCGTCGGGTCTGCCGCGGGGCGCGGGATACCAGGCGTTCATCGGGCACGAGTATCGGATCAGTCGCCGCTGGCCCGCAGCCGAGCCGACGGTGATGGACGTGCGGGAGGATCAGGCCGACGGCTTCGAGTTTCTCTACGAGCTTCCGTTCGGCCACGATCGCGTGCTGCTGGAATACACCCGCTTCAGCGATGAGCCCACCTGCGACGAAGCGCGGGCAGACGCGCTGATCGCCGCGCGGCTCGCCGAGGCCTGCGTGGATGCCCCCGAACGAGTGCGGACCGAGCGGGGATGCCTGCCCATGCCCTATGCGGCCCCCTCTCAGAC
>CAIKWU010000451.1 GCA_903831155.1 uncultured Planctomycetaceae bacterium
CGGCGGGGTCGACATTCATGGTGATCACCTCCGCCACTGCCAGGCTGCCGAAAGCGGCCGAGACGAAGCAGACGAGAAGGCGACGAATCATGGAAACACACTCCTTTGGCCGGCTCCTTGGCCGGGGTTCCTTGGGGACCACTACGGTCGATGCACCGTATGTACGCAGCGCCCCGCCTTGTGGCTATGCCTCGGCGCCAAAAAGGGACGAATCGGGCAGAATCAGGGACGAATCGGGATCGGGCGGGACGAATCGGCAGCGGCTGGGTCGCCGATCCATCGCCGACCCCTGGGCGACCTAGCGGCCGTCCTCCGGCGAATCCATGCCGTCGAACTCCTCGTCGTCCTCCCACGGCCAGAAGAACATCTGGACCTGCCGGAGGATCACGACGTCCTCCTCCTCGTCGATGTCGATCTGGAAGAGGAGCCCCTCGAACTCGCTGAGGTCCTTCGGATCGACCGCCCGGATGATGACCGAGGTGTCGTCCTTGGCACTCTTCTCGGCCGTCACGAACGAGTAGCAGGCGATCTCGCCTTGAATGTCGATCTCCTCGGCGGACTCGAACAGCTCCGCCTCACCCTCGACCTGAAACTGCGGCATCGACCCGGCCTCCTCTCGTGGAACTGGCGTCACCACCCGGCACGCACGTCGCAGAATCATACCCAACCGCGCACGACGGCCTGCCCGGGTGCGGCGCGGGCCCGCCTCGCGATGGTCGCTTCAGGGCCTGCGGCCCGGCGCCCGCTCCTTCCGCCACCGCACGATCACGGCGAGGCCCGCAGTGGCAAGCGTTGAGAGTACGAACGTGGCTGGCTCCGGCACGACGGTGATCGTCATCGCCGTGGCCGAGGTCGTCCGCTCCCACGACAGGCTGCCGGTCAGTGCCGGGTACGTCACGGTCCCGAAGTCACCCGAGAGCTGCCCGTACTGGAGGATGTCGAAACTCTCTCCGAGAGACGGCACGAAGCCGTTGTACAGCACCACGTTGAGCGTGCCGCCGAGCAGGGTCAGCACGCCGGAATCGACAACGCGGTCGTACTGGGTGCCGGGCTGCGTTCCGCCCAGTTCCATGAGCAGTGACGACGAGGACGAAAACTGCCCGCCGCTGAGATTCGTGATCGCGGGTGAGTTGCCGGGAGAGTAGGTGCCGTCGAAGACCACGTTCTCGAAGGAGCCGATGCCCGACACGGTGGATCCCGCGGCGAAGACGAGCGTCTGGCCCGTCGCGGCGCCGTCGCCGTAGACGTGCCCCTGGTTGATGAAGTTTCCATAGACCGTGCCACGCCCCGCGAGATTCTTGCCCTGCTCGAGCAGCATCCCATTGGCCGCCCGCAGCGTGCCGCCCGCGGAGCCGGCGCCGAGCTGCGTGAGCGAGCCGAGGACGGATTCATTGCGATCCAGGAGTTCGATCTCGTTCGCGTTGGTGTAGAGCTCGCCGTCGGAGTTGAAGCCGGCATACGACGACGAATCACCGCTCGACAATTTTCCACCATCCGCCTCGAGCCGCGATCCGTAGACCGCCGCCACGCGCCCGGAAATCGCCCCCCTGCCCACGACGTTCGCCCCTGCCCCGAGGGAAATGCCGTTGGTGGCGAGAATCGTGCCGCCCGCGAGCGTCGACAGGCCGTTCACAGAGGCGAGCCCCCTCGACTTCAGCTCCAGCGTCGCCCCCGCCGCAGCCGTGAGGTTGCCCGTGGTCGTGAAACCGTTGACGCTCGCGACGCTGCCGACGATCAGCCGGCCGGCATTCGCGACCAGCCCGATGGTGTACGCCGTCTTTCCGGTGAGCGTTGTGGTGCCCGACCCGGCATTTGCGACCTCACCCGTGCCGGTGAGCACGGTGGCGTCGAATGCGACGGCGTCGGAGCGGTTGAAGGCGAGCGTGGCGTTGGTGACGACGTCACCCTGGATCGATCCGGTCGTCCCTCCGTTGCCGATCTGCAGCACGCCGGCATGAATCGTCGTGCCCCCGGCATACGTGTTGTCCGTCACGAGCGTGAGCGTGCCCGCACCGTGCTTCGCGACGGGGCCCTCGCCGACGATGGTGCCCGAGAAGGTGGAGGCGTTGGATCGGTTGAAGGCAAGCGCGCCACGGTTAATGACCGTGCAAGCCCCCAAGGCGCCCACCGTGCCACCGCTGCCGACTTGCACGGTGCCTTCTTCGACGTGCACCTGACCGGTGTTGGAACTGGATCCAGTGAGGATGAGCTTTCCGGCGCCCCGCTTGCGGATCGTGCCGGCGCCACCGATCGAGCCGGAACTCGCGGTGTCGCCGGAGTGGTCGAAGATCAGTGTCCCGTTGTTGGTGAGATTGGCCGCGAGCGAGCCGGCCGCTCCCCCGACGCCGATCTGGAGCGTCCCCCCCGCGTTCAGGTTGATCGTGCCGTAGGTGCCCTTATTGAGATTGCTCGCCACCGTCACCAGTCCTCCAGACATGGTCAACGTGCCGGCACCGGTGAAGCCGGGAATCTGGGTGACTTGGCCGACGGTGAGGACTCCGGTCGCCCAGGTGCCGCTGGTGACCACCGCGGTGCCTGCGCTGCCGTCGTAGTTGCCGAGCCAGACGTTTCCGCTGCTCGTGACGTAGCCCCCGGCCACGTTGAGCGTGCCCGTGCCGCGCTCACCGATCCGGAGCTGCGAACTGCTCGCCCACGAGCCGCTCGACACCGTGACCGTGCCCCTGCCGGTGGCCGCGTAGCCGACGTAGGCCGTCGTGTTCGTCGCGTATCCGCCGGCGACCACGTTGAGAGTGGCGGTGCCGGTGTTGCCGACGTAGAGGTTTGTGCCGAAATGCGTGCCGGTGCTGACCGTAGTCGTGCCACTGTCGATGGTCGTGTCGGCGAGAACAGGTTCGATGAGCGATCCCAACGAGAGCAGAACGGCAAACGCGGCCGAGCGGCGGCGAAACAACCACATGGCGGGCGAGTTCACGAACGAGGCTCCGGGGGCGGCTTCATGAGAGGACGGCCATTCAACCACGCCGCGGCCTTCTCGGTGCCGCCGTGCCCGAAAAAGGGACGAATCGGGCACGGGCAGGGACGAATCGGGCACGGCGGACTGCCTCGTCGTCGCCTGCGAACCGCTCGGCTGCCAGGAGGGATGACACGCTGGCAGAGGTTGCGGAGCAGGCCGACATTGAATTGCTGAAAGAAAAATGGGATCTCCTGACGCTCGGCCGTCGCGCGGCGATCATGGCCGTCTTGCACTCCCCCCGCAAAGCCGAAGCCGATCTGGCGATTTGTGATGCCCTCCCCTGCCCCTCGCCGCCGACTCCCATCCCGCTGGCTCGTCTACCTGCTGCGCTGCGGCGATGGCTCGCTCTACACGGGCATCACGAACGATCTGCCCAAGCGGCTGAAGACCCACACTGGAGGCAAGGCGTCCCGATACACCCGCAGCCGGCTTCCTGTGACCTTGGCCTACACGGAGCCGCAGCGATCAAAATCTGCGGCCCTGAAGCGGGAGGCGGCCATCAAGGGGCTGCGTCGCGCTGACAAGGAGCGGCTGGTGGCGGGGCAGCACCAGGCCATCCGTCGGGAACAACGAGAGTGACGACGGTGCGAAACCCTGCGCTCTGGTATCACTATCCGGATCGTCCCGATCCAGAGGCTCCTATGACCGAACCGCTCCTTCACGCATGGAATCTCAACCTCGGCTACGCCAAGCGCCTCGTTGCCGACGTCCCGGACGACACGATGGCCCTGCAGCCGGCCCCGGAGATGAACCATGCGGCGTGGGTTCTGGGGCATCTGGCCTGCACGGCGGACATGCTCGGTGCCATGATCGGCGTGAAGCCCGTGTGCCCTCCCGAGTGGACGGCCCTGTTCGACTGGAACTCGAGCCCTTGCAGCGATGCCAGTCGATACCCCTCGAAGGCCACGCTGCTCAACGCCCTCGAAGACGCCCATGCTGGAATCGCCGCCGCCCTGCCCGGCGTGCCTGAGTCTCGCTGGTCTGAAGCCACCCCGCTCGAAGCCGTCAGGGGTTTTCTGCCCACGCTCGGCGACTGCTTCGTCTTCGTGATGGCCGCCCACGAGAACATGCACCTCGGGCAGCTCTCCGCGTGGCGGCGGGTTCAGGGCTTGGGCCGGGTGTGACCGTGCCAGATCACCAGCCAAAAGCCGCTCCGAAACAGCCCGACTCGTATTTCGAGAACGGCCTGCTGGTCTACACGGCGGCCTATCACCTGAAGCGGGGCCATTGCTGCGGCTCCGGGTGTCGCCACTGACCCTATGCACCCCGGCATGTCGCGGGCACCAAGGCCGTGATGAGCGGATGTGGGACGAACCAGAGGAGCCAGCCATGACCGCGACCAAACTTCCCCTGCTACTTGCTGTGCTGCTCATGCAGGCGGTCACGGAAAAGGCCCTCGTGCCCCTTCTCGACTTTGCCGGCCCCGAGGCGGCTGAAAAGTGGCAGGCCGTGAACGATGGCGTGATGGGCGGTGTGTCAGACGGTCGGTTCAGGATCACGCCCGATAACACGCTGGCGTTCTTCGGCACGCTCTCGCTGGAGAACAACGGTGGCTTCGCTTCGGTCAGGACCAAGCCCACGGATTTGGATGTCAAGGCCGGGGACACGCTCGTCGTCCGGGTGAAAGGCGACGGAAGAGAGTACGTCTTGAATATCTACACAAAGAGCCGCCAGATGGCTTTTTCCTACCGGGCGCCGCTGCCAACCACGAAAGGTGAGTGGCGCGACGTGGAAACCCCGCTGGCCGACTTCATTCCCACGTCGTTCGGCAGGCGAGTCCAGGGCATGGGGCCCGTCGAGCCGGACCAAATCAGCGGTATGGGCTTCATGCTGAGCGACAAAAAGGCCGGCCCGTTTGCGATGGAAGTCGCGTGGCTGAAGGTGGTGCGCGCCGCACGGTAGGCACAGCGTCGCAGGGACTACCCTGATGATGGAAACCGGCTCCCTTCATCGGGGGCAGGTCAGTTGTGGAGATGAAATCGTTGCTCTTTTGGTCTGTGAGAGGGGCGGGCTGAAACGGTCCCGGACGACAGGCTCTCGCCGCTGATTCGTCCCTGCCCGTGCCCGATTCGTCCTAGGCACGCCCGATTCGTCCCTGCCCGTGCCCGATTCGTCACATTTCGGGTTTTTTTGGCTTCTAGGCGAGCGATGCGGCTGTAGAACGATCTGCGGAAGTGTTCGTTCCTGATTGCCGTGCACGGAGTTTGCTCATGATGCTCGTCGCCCGTCTGTCCCGTGTCGCTGCCCTCGTGGTGGCCCTGCTCGTTTCGTTGGCCCTTCCTACCCACGCCGTCACGATCGACTGGGTGCCGGTGGGGAATCCCGGCAACACGGCAGACACCACGGGGCAACCGAACCCCGCCGGTGCCGTGGCCGACGCGTTCCGGATCATGAAGTTCGAGTTCA
>CAIKWU010000452.1 GCA_903831155.1 uncultured Planctomycetaceae bacterium
ATCCACCTCGTTCGGTACACCAACGCCACGGGTGACAACCTCGACGACCCCCGACTGCGTGACTCTTTCTCCGACGAGAGTGCAGGCATTCTCAACTGGCTCCTCGACGGCTACCGCGCCTTCGACGCCGGCGGACTTGCGCCGCCAGCCGTGACCGCCGAGGCCCGCGCGTTCTACGCGGCATCGCAAGACACGATCGGCCGCTTCATCGAGGCCTGCTGCGTGATCGGCGACCCCGAGACGACGTTCGTCGGGAGAGACGAACTATACGCGGCGTGCGTGGAGTGGACGCGCCACCACGAGATGAGCGTGCCAACGATGCAACGGTTCAACCAGTATCTGGCCGCGCAGGGATTCAAGGGCGTCCGCAAGACCTGCGGCGAGTTTCGCGATCGTCGCTTCGTAAGCGGCATCGGGCTCGGTCGGGTGGCCGGTGAGGAATGACTACCAACACAACCACCATGGGAGCGTGAACCGCATGGACGCGAAGACCACGACCGAACAGCAGGCATTCTTCACCGACGGCTATCCCCCGCTGCGGCTCCGCAGGTGGTCCGAGAACACTTCTCGGCTCTACGGATGCACCCTGATCGCGACGAGAGCGGATCGATGATCGCATTCAACAACACGACAACTCGATTGATTCGCGTTGACGGGGAGGCCGGTGGCGGGTCGGCAGAATGTCGTTCCCTGCCAGCGGGAGCCGGTGCCCATTCACTGGCCCCCGCACCCGCCACCGGCCCGTTATTGATCGTGGATGAGATGCGGCGGCGGATCGTCAGGGATGCCGAGTTTCTCCTTTCGGTGATCGCGTGGACCGATATCCCCGGCCGCGTAGCGATCATCGAGGCGGCGCCGAACGGGACGTCGGGATTCTCCATTGGATCGGGCCACCGGCTCGCCGCGGTGTTCGGCGTTCGCGCCGAGGTCGCGATTGGGATGAACGCGGCGCAGCTTTGCGACTATGGCCGTTACCGGGCTCGCAGCGCGGCCGAGGCGGCTTACCGCTCGGCCTTGATCATCGAATCAACGGCCGTTCACGAACTCGCCCACGCGATCGCGTCGCAGTTCGACGAGACGACCAGCGTAGTCGGCCTACCGTCTCGCACGATCGCCGACTTTGTGTCTGGCTCGCTCACCGCGGAGCAGCCCACCGCCATTTGGCTCGCGGGGCATGGAACCGCCTGGGCGGCAGCACACGCAATCCTCGCGGCCCGTGCGATGAGGCTTCGCCACAAGGGTAGTCGTCGTGTCTGGCGCGACATGATGCGAGTTGATTTTCGGGCGCACTGTCTCCCTCCCTACGAGAACTTCGCCGACGCCGTCGCCGATATTCACGCCGACGCGCCTATTCGGCAACTTCTCTCGGATGCCGAATGGCTGGCACACCTGCCCTCTCTCTCGATCGATGACCGTCTGGCGATACATCGTCGTCAGTCGCCCCGCACTACCTTGGAGAACACGCGATGATCGTGAATGTCCTTGAACTGCTCCGACCGCTTCGCAACGCCGAGCGCGGGCGAACCGAAGATGCCCTCGGTACTCTGGCCGCGAGGATCTGTCGTGGCGAGAAACTCTCGCCGCAGGAGATCAACGCCGCTCTGGAGCGAATCAAAGCCACGCCCGAGGAGTTGCAGGCCGAGATCGACCGGCAGGGGCGAATCGACGAACTGCTCGAGACCGTCAAGACCGGTAAGGCCGCGAAGCGACGGCTCGACGCGATCAATGCCGAACTGGACAAGGCGCGGAGGGTCGTGGGGGAAGCACAGGAGAAGTTCGACGACCTCGCCGCGAAGCACGAGGTCGAGTGGCGGATGATGTCCGATGCCGTGAGGGCCGCGAACGAAGCCGCGGTGACGCTCACAAAGCCAGAGTACCTCACGCCCGAACAGCGAGACATCCTGGCCGCGCTGGAGAAGAAGTGTCACGCGGCGTCGATCGCGATTGCGGATGCCCAGCAGGCGATCCCGATGATCAAAGACCTAATCGAGACAGCCGATCGTGATCTGGCACGGATGGCTGCCGAATGGGCGCCGCAGGGGCGTATCGATTCGGCGCGACGTACCGTAGACGCCCGGCGCGAGCGGCTCCGCGTGGCCGAGGAGACCGTGGGCACTCGCCAGCGAGAGATCGACGACGCCACGAAACAGCGAGACGCAATCTACGAGGAGATTCGGCGCGCCGTGGGGGCGTGAGCCGCATTATGGCTCGAGACTGGATTCGACCAGTGGCGCCGACTACCGCCGCCTGAACAGTCGCCGCACTAGGCGCCTCAGCCAGTGCATATCCGAACGTCGAGTCGAATCGCCATCGGGGGTTCTCGCTGGGCTCGACTAGGGTTGCCGTCGGCAGTCTGGCTACGGCGATGAGGCCCAGCACGCCCCAAGCCTGCCCTTGGCTGAACCCGCGACTTTGGACGCGTGCCCCTGGGCGGCGCCGCCCCTGGCTGACGGAATGCCCGAGGGTTAGGCATCGAGTGGTGGCCACGGGATTCGACGGGCTACCGGTATCTGCTTGCGATCGCTCGCAGCGGGCAGCAGATTTCACGGCGACACGCGACCTTGATTGGTTGAGTAAACAGAATGGGAACCTACCCAAACAAAGACTTGATCTGCTCCCCTGACCGCCGCTTACTCTGCAGATCAT
>CAIKWU010000453.1 GCA_903831155.1 uncultured Planctomycetaceae bacterium
CTGCCCGTGCCCCGTCGCCGGACGTTCGCCTCGGCCATCGTGGCCTCGGCTCACTCGGATGCCGACGGCGCTTCGCCATCCTGGCTGCGCTTGTCGGCATACGCCGGCTCTCGGGGCACGGGCAGTCCCTCGCTAAGTTCATGCCGGTCAGCCGGGGCACGGGCAGTCTCTCGCTGGGTTCATGCCGATCAGTGGGGCACGGGCAGTCCCTCGCTGAGGGGTTTGGGCGGGCTGTCGCTCAGCCCTTGATCACGCCCAGCGGACGCAGCCGGGCCACCTTGCTCGAGAGGCCGGCGCGATGCACCACCTCCACCACGAGGTCGACGTCCTTGTAGGCCGCCGGCTGCTCCTCCGCGAGGCCGTCCCGGCTCCTCGAGCGGGCGATCACGCCCGCCTGCTCGAGCTCGCGGGCGATGTCGCGGCCCACGGAGGCCTTCGTGGCCGCGGTGCGGCTCAGGCAGCGGCCCGCGCCGTGGCAGGTGGTGCCGAAGGACCGCTCCATCGATCGTGGCCCGCCGCGGAGCACCCAGCTGGCGCGGCCCATGTCGCCGGGGATGATCACCGGCTGCCCCAGGTCGCGGTAGCGGTCCGGGATGTCGTGATGCCCGGCCGGAAAGGCCCGCGTGGCGCCCTTGCGGTGCACGCACACCTCCTTCTCCACGCCCGACACCGTGTGCCGCTCCACCTTCGCGATGTTGTGGGCCACGTCGTAGAGGAGCGTCATGCCCAGCGACTCCCACGAGCGGTCGAACACCCGGGCGAACACCTCGCGGACCTGCCAGGCCAGCAGCTGCCGGTTGCAGAACGCGTAGTTGGCCGCCGCCCGCATCGCGCCCAGGTAGCGGCGGCCCTCGGGGCTCTCGATCGGCGCGCAGACGAGCTGCCGGTCGGGCAGGTCGATGCCGTACTTCCGCGGCGCGTCGCGAAGCTCCTTGAGCGCGTCGTCGCAGACCTGGTAGCCGAGGCCCCGCGAGCCCGAGTGGATCAGCACGCAGATCTGGCCGGCGTGCAGGCCGAAGGCGGCGGCTGCGGCGTCGTCGGCCACGCGATCGACCACCTGCACCTCGATGAAGTGGTTGCCGGCGCCAACCGTGCCGCACTGGTCGGCACCGCGGGCGAGCGCCCGGTCGCCCACGAACGACGGCTCCGGATCGGGGATGCAGCCCTCCGCCTCCGTGCAGGCCACGTCGTCGGCGGTGGCCAGCCCCCGCGCGGCGAGCCAGCGGACGCCGGAGCCCATCATCGAGCGGAGCTCGTCCGCGGAGAACACGTGCCGTCCCCCCTGCCCCACCCCCACGGGCACGTCCCGCATCAGCTGGTCAACGAGCTGCCGGATGCTCGGCCGCGCGTCGTCGAGCGTGAGGTTCGTCCGCAGCAGCCGCACGCCGCAGTTGATGTCGTAGCCCACGCCACCCGGCGAGACCACGCCGCCGGCGGCGGGATCGGTGGCACACACGCCGCCGATGCAGAAGCCGTAGCCCCAGTGGATGTCGGGCATCGCCAGGCTCGCCGTCTGGATGCCCGGCAGATGCGCGACGTTGGCCACCTGCTCGGCGGCGCGGTCGCTCCGCACGAGGTCGATCAGCCGGTCGTCGGCGAAGATCAGGCCGTCCACGAGCATGCCCGGCCGCGACGACTTCGGAATCCGCCACGTGCAGTCGTCGACCCGCTCGAGGGGCACGGTCGATTCGGGGCGTTGGCTGTTTGGATTCGGCATGTGGGCTCGGGTTACGCGGTTGGCGTGTGATGCTCAGACGGTCGTGAGGCTCGGGGCTGCCCGTGCCCCGTCGCCGGACGTTCGCCTCGGCCATCGTGGCCTCGGCTCACTCGGATGCCGCCGGCGCTTCGCCATCGTGGCTGCGCTTGGCGGCATACGCCGGCTCCCGGGGCACGGGCAGCCCCTCGCTGCGTTCGTGCCGGAAGGAGCAGAGGTGTTTTTGTGTCACATGGCAACCGTGTCAGATGTCGAGGATGAACGTGGCTTCCCAGCCCATCGCGGTCTGGTGCAGGTCGAACTCATGCTGCGTGACCGCCTTCAC
>CAIKWU010000454.1 GCA_903831155.1 uncultured Planctomycetaceae bacterium
CGCCGGCTTGGGCTGGGCCGACTCGCCCGCGTCGGACGTGCCGCCCGGCGGATGCAGCGACTCCTGCAGAGGCTGGGGCGGCGTAACCTCGCCGGTGGCCGGGGAGGCCTCCGGATCGGTCTCGCCGCCGCAGGCCAGCCGTTCGAGTTCTTCGATGCCACCCGCCTCCGCGGCGAGCCGCTGCAGCCTCGCAATCTGAGGAGAAGGTGGACTTACCTCCTCCTCGTCCTCGAGCGACTTGAACGAGACCTCGCCGGTCTCAATCGCCTGCCGGATGACACGGTCGAACCGCGGCACTCCGTGCAGTATGCCATGCATGAGCCTGTGAAACTGCCGGGAGGTGAGGTCGGCATCCTCGAGCGGCAGTTCGACGTTGGGACGGATCTCCCCGTCGGTCGGGTCGTAGTCGAATCGCAGCATCTTGTAGTGCGTTTGGATCGAGGCCAGTGCCTCGAAGACCGCCGCTTTGTGTGGGCAGTCCGCCAAGCTCCATGCCCGAGGCGTGAAGATCGCCAGGAACTCTCCCCTTTCCAGCACCCGGATCACGAACTGGATGCCCGGATCGCCGTCGGAGTCCCGGAACGTGGTGCGGGCGGGGTCGAGCCCGAACCCGATCAGGATCGCATCGTGCTCAGAGTCCACCCGGTAGTTGAGGGAATACTCGTCGAGAAACTCCTGGATCTGCTCGATGCTCGTGGGCATGTTCCCTGCTCCCGTGTCATGTGTGTGTCGTGTGCCTGGTTTGTGTTCGTCTATGACTACGCCGCCGCCGCGGCAGCGCTTCTTGCGGCGGCGTCAGTTTGCAGACGGGTCGCCGCCGTCTGCCGGGCGACGCTTGTCGCCACGGCTTCGCTGCCGGAGCAGGGCCTCGATCCGGTTGATGCCGCCGCACCGCTTCGACAGCGACTCGAGCCTCTCGTCGTTCGGCGACCGCTGGGAGCCGGCGGCGTCGAAGAAGCCCTTCTCCATGGCGTCCTTGATGTGTGGATACCAGCGGTCGGCGAAGGCCGGGATCAGGGCGAGCATGGTGATCAGATCGTCGCCATCCACGCCATCGGCACCGAGCCGGCAGTCCACCCGCAACCGCACCTCGCCCTCCTCGGGGTCGAGTTGGGTCTTCACCAGCGGCGACTTGCCGGAAGCCGCCAGCAGGCAGGCGAGCATCGCCTCCTTGTGGGCCGCCTGCTTGCAGTCGAACGCCCAGGGCGTGTCCATCGTCAGGCAGCCGTTCCGCTCGTCGAACGCAAGCTGCACCTCGATCGACTTTGCCCCGGTGCGGAGGCTGGTGTAGGCCTTCGTCGGCAGTTGCGTGAGCACGCAGACGTCGAAGATCCGCTTGCAGGGATATCCGCGGGTGGTGAGCAGCTGCTCCAGGTCGTCGAGCGTCTTCGCCATGTGCCGGCCTCCTCGGGTGTCGCGGCCGCCCCGGCCACACCCGATCTACGCCGGCGTCGGTCAGGCGCTTCGATCCCGTTTCGCAGCGGCCTGTTCCAGGCCGCACGTCAGGTCGACCACTCCCTCGTCGATCGCGAGGCGGATCACCGGGTGCCAGCGATCAACTGCCTTGGGGATCGCTTCGAGCATCCGCTGGAACTGCCGCGGCGTGATGCCGCCGTCCTCGACGGGGAACGACACGGTGCAGCGGATCTCGCCGTCGGCGGGATCGTGCTCGAACCGCACGAGCTTGGTCCGCATGGTGACGTCGAGCAGCGCCTGGAAGAGCCTGCCCGGGTCGCGGCTCTGGCGGGCGTCATAAAGCCGCGGGGCCGTGAACTCGAGAAACTCGCCGTCCTCGGAAGCGGTCACCGCGATGGCCACGCCCCGTCGGCCGTCCTCGTTCTCGTAGGCCGTGGTCGCGAAGCCGGTGAGGAGGTGGCCGGCATCCTCGAGGCGGTATTTGAGACCGGCCTCGACGAACATGGCCTCAAGTCGTTCCAGATTGAGTGGCATGGGGGAATCGTAGGTCGGCGCGGAGC